>CALGGP010000001.1 GCA_937915885.1 uncultured Selenomonadales bacterium
CCGAACGGTCGAAGGCGGTAGCCTTCAATGGGTGGGTGGGCGGGACAAAAATTGTAGGAGTGATGATAAATGGAAGCAGACTCGACCGCCGCGCTCGCGGCTTGGGGTCCAATCGTCGTAATGCTGATTATATTTTATTTCATGCTGTATCGACCGCAAAAGCAGGCGGCGCGCAAACGTGAGGAGATGTTAAACAGCCTCAAGGTCGGCAACGACGTGATCACCATCGGAGGCATCTACGGCAAAATCGCCGCGCTCGACGAGACCACCGTCCGGCTCGAAATCGCCGACAACGTTGTGATCAAAGTCATGCGCGGCTCGATAAACGGCATCGTCACCGACGAGCAAAAGGAGTGATTGATTATGGCGGAAGAAATTGCTCATTTCAAGAAGAATATGCGCAAGCAAATGGTCAAGCGACGGCGCGAGATGGACCCGTTCGAGCGCGACCGAGTCAGTGAGCTCATCGTGCAACGGTTTCTCGACTCAAACGCTTATAAAAACGCGCGGACGATCATGGCGTACGCGTCGATGGCGGAGGAGGTACAGCTGAAAACCTTCTTCGATCGGGCGTTCCAAGACAAAAAACGCATCGCAATCCCTCTGCTCAACGAGTCGAGCATCATGCGTCCGGTGCTGCTGCCGTCGCTCGATGTGCTCGTCGAGGGCGCCTTCGGAATTTTGACGGTCAAGGAGGAGGATCGAATTTTCCTCCAGCCCGACGCTTTCGATTGCGTGATCGTCCCGGGCGCGGCGTTCGATTATCAAGGGCATCGACTCGGGCTCGGCGCCGGCTACTACGACAATTTTCTCGGGCGCGCGCACAACGCCCTCAAGGTCGCGCTCGCCTTCGATTTTCAATTCGTCTATCAGGTGCCGTTCGAGCCTCACGATGTCAACATCGACGCCGTCATCACCGAATCCAAAATCGCCGCGTTTTACGATTGGGGTATGCAATTATGGATCAAGCGCGAAACGCCGCCGTGGCTGTAATCGATGAAGTTTTCAATCGCGGCGCCTACTCGAACATAGCGCTGTCGAAAATCCTGCGCTCGAGTGAGCTCCGCGACGTCGATCGACGGTTTTGCACGGAACTCGTCAACGGCACCGTCAAATGCGGCGCGTCGCTCGATTGGATCATTTCAAAATACGTCACCCGACCGTTGAAAAAAATCGAGCCGAAGGTTTTATCGATCCTCCGACTCGGCATCTACCAATTGAAATTCCTCGATCGAGTACCGCCGTCGGCAGCGGTGAATACCTCCGTCGAGATCGCAAAGACAGTAAGCGTCGGCGCGTCGAAATTCGTCAACGCCATCCTCCGATCAATGCTCCGCGAACCGTCGAAGTCGGAATTTCCGTCGGACGACGCGCCTCAATCGCTCGCGCTCCGAACATTTCACCCGACGTGGCTGGTCGAGCGATGGATCGATCAATTCGGGCTCGAGCAGACAAAAAAATTTTTGGACGCCGACAATCAGCCGCCGCCGATTACTTTGCGCGTCAATCGATTGAAGACGACCCGCGCGGAGTTGATCGAACGATTGAGATCAATGAATGTCGACGCTCAACCTTCGGCGCTCGTCGAGGACGCGATCGTCTGTCGAAAACTCGGCGCGCTCAACAATTTTGCGCCGTTGTCGGAGGGCGCCTGCATCATTCAGGACGAAAGCTCAATGTTGGCGGCGCGGGCGCTCGAGCCGCGACCGAATGATTTTGTGATCGATTGTTGCGCGGCGCCGGGCGGCAAGTCGACGCATATGGCGGAGCTGATGAATGATCGGGGAATGGTGATCGCGGTCGACGTGCACGAACACAAAATAAAATTGATCGCCGACAACGCCGCACGATTGGGCTTGAAAATCGTCAAGCCGTTGCTGATGGACGCGCGAGAGATCGGCAACGAATTTCGCGGACGGGCGGATCGAATTTTGGTCGATGTGCCGTGCTCGGGGCTGGGCGTGTTGCGACGGAAGGCTGATCTTCGATGGAAAAAAAATCCGACCGAGTTCCCCGCGTTGAGAGAACTTCAATCGGAAATATTATCGAGCGCGGCTCAAGCGTTGAAGTCGGGCGGCGTGATGGTATATTCGACCTGCACACTCGAGCGCGCGGAGAATGAGGGCGTTGTAGAAAATTTTTTGAGCGATCACAAAGATTTTTCATTGGTCGAGCAGAAAACTTTGCTCCCGACGGTCGGCGGCACCGACGGATTTTTTTACTCCAAAGTTCGTCGTAATTAATTCCGTCGGGCGGTACAGGCGCCAACTTTTTTGAAGGGGCGCCGCCGACGCTCCCGCCCACGATGCTCGGCGCCCAACTTTTGGTAGCGATTCCCACCCCGCGTCGTCGGCGCCCAACGGTGGTAGCGGTTGCCGTCCCGCGTCGGCGGCGCCGAAATTTTTATTCTGCCGCCCGATTAATCGTCGCCCTTGACGATCGTGCGGATCAGGAACGGACGGACGGCGCCGCCTGCGCTCCCGCCCACGATGCTCGGCGCCCAACGGTGGTAGCGGTTGCCGTCCCGCGTCGGCGACGCCTCTATTTTTTTATCCCGTCGATCCGATTAATCGTCGCCCTTGACGATCGTGCGGATCGGGAACGGAATGTTGATGCCTTCTTCGCGATATCTTTTCGTGATGTCCTTTATAAATTCGTGTTTCATCAGATATTGGACGTCGAATTGGTGCGCGTGGAGAAAAACGTTGAAGTCAATCGACGAGTCGCCGAAATTATAAAATCTGACGGCGGGTCTCAACGGGTTTCGATCGACGCCGCGCGAGTCGAGCAATTCTTCATAGCCGTCGGTGCGCTTTTGGACTGCGAGAGCAACTTCCATCGTCACTCGCTCGACGTGCTCGAGATCGCTGTCGTAAGAGACTCCGATCGGCACGGTGATTATGATATCATCGCGCGGGCGGGAATAATTAGTGGTGATGGCGCCGGCGATATTTTTATTCGGAATGACGACGACGGAGCCTTCGGACGGCGGCATGATGGTCGTCAAGCGCCAGGTGATGTCGGTTACGCGTCCTTCTTCGCCGCTGGCAAGTTTGATGTAATCATTGATGCGAAGTTGTTTCGAGAGGATTAATTGAAGTCCCGAAAAGATATTGGCGAGCGTCTCTTGGAGACCGAGCGCGACCGCCATACCGCCGACGCCCATTGCGGTTAAGATCGGGGCGACGGAGATTCCGTAGTACTGGAGGATAATCAAAATGCCTGAGGCGTAGATGACGGTTTTGAAAATGGTGTTGAGGAGCGTCGAAGAGGTGACGTCGCCGGCGCCGGAGAGTTTGACGGAGATCACGCCCGAGAGGGTTCGCTCGACGACGCGCGTCAACGTAAAGACGATCACGGTGAATAAGATGTAGGAGAAAATCCGCATGAGCCCGTCGGGCAATTTACTGGTGTTGACGATCCAATACAGTCCGCTCATCAGGCAGAAGTTAATCGGGATGCCGCGTAGGGCGTGGAGGAAAATTGATTTGACGGAGCCCTCTTCGGTTTTGAGTGTACGATCGATGCGTTGAGTGAGGACGCGATTGATCATGATGCCGAGCGTCAACGAGGCGACGAGGATGCACGCCGGCAAAAAGAGTAATTCCGACAGCTTCAGCCAATCCATGCGCATAAGATATTCCAAATGAAAAGCCTCCTAAAAATTTTATTTTCCCGCCC
>CALGGP010000002.1 GCA_937915885.1 uncultured Selenomonadales bacterium
AGTTGCCGTCCGCCGACTGTTGAGCCCGCCCAAAAGCATGGGGAGCCGTCGTCGCAGGGTGGATCACGGGCTCGGTCGGGCGCTGCCGATGGATCCGCGCGGAGTTGCCGTCCGCCGACTGTTGAGCCCGCCCGTCCAAAAAAGCATGGGGCGCCGCCGACGCGGGGTGGGCATGCCAGCCTTGGTTGGGCGCTGCCGTTCGGGGGTGGGAGCGTCGGCGGCGCCCTCTCATCGTCGCCCCGACGTTTGTTGACGTTAGTGATATAATATCGGCGCGAGGAGGTGATAATGATGGACGAAGAGAAAAAATCCGAGCCGCGAGACATGACGGGCTGGTCGGAGGAAGAAATCGAGCGCGGCGAGACGTTTATCGAGGGTTTCATTCGCTCGTGCAAAGAGGCGAAGGCGATGCGCGACGGACATTTGAAAGGACAAAGTCTTACAGAATTTTTTACGGAGATGGACGCACTGATAGCTGAAGAACTTGCGAAGGAGGAAAAACATGATAGTAGAACCTACGCCGGACTTCAGCGCTGATGTAGCCTATTACATTAGGAAGAAGAAGTACTTAAAGATCAACGATGATATTCGGTCTGTGACATCAGAACTTGAGGCGGGTAATCTGATTGGCGACAGACTTGAAGACTTGCCGTTGGAGGAAGGGACGGCGGCGTATAAAGTTCGCGTCGCCAACTCCTCCGCCAATGTCGGCAAATCCAACGGTTTTCGGATCATCTATTATGCGATCATCGGCGAAAAAATTTATCTGCTGAAAATCTACTCGAAAAAGGACGATAATCGAATTCCGAACGACGCGCAAATCATGATGATCATCAAAGATATTTTGAAGTGAGCCTTCATCGCCCGTCCCAAAAAGCCTGAGGCGCCGTCGTCGCGGGGTGGGCAGCACGCAATCGGTTGGGCGCTGTCGATGGTTCCGCGCGGAGTGACCGCCCCGCCGCCTGTTGAGCCCGCTCGTCCAAAAGGCATGGGGCGCCGCCGACGCGGGGTGGGCATACCGAACTCTGTTGGGCGCTGCCTTTGGGGGTGGGAGCGGCGGCGGCGCCCAACAAAAAAACGGAGCGTCACCGCCCCGATTTTTTTTATTTAACAGCCCGTTCATTCATACGTCGATCGATGGTGGAGAGCCCGCGATAGACGGTGCCGATATCGATCGCCTCGCCTCTGCTTGCCACGTACCTTTCGAGCTTACGTTTGACGCGTTGCAGAGCGTTGTCGATCGATTTGACGTGCCGATTGAGCCCCGCCGCAATCTCCTGATACGACTTGCCGTCGAGATAAGCCATTAACACCTGCCACTCGAGATCGCTCAGAATCTCCTCCATTTTCTTTTCGATCGTCAAAAATTCTTCGCGACTGATGACGAGCTCCTCGGGATCGGCAACCTTCACTCCGCTGATGACGTCGAGCAACGTCCGATCGGAATCTTCGTCGTAGATCGGTTTGTTGAGCGAGATGTAGGAGTTGAGCGGAATATGTTTTTGCCTGGTGGCGGTTTTGATGGCGGTGATGATCTGTCGGGTGACGCACAGCTCGGCGAAGGCGTGAAACGACGACAGTTTATCGCTCCTGAAGTCGCGCACCGCCTTATAGAAACCGATCATGCCCTCTTGAATGATATCTTCGCGGTCGGCGCCGATAAGGAAATAGGAACGAGCCTTGGCGCGGACGAAACTTCTGTAGCGGTTGATGAGGTAATCGAGCGCGGCGGAATTGGATTTATCTTTGATCTCGACGATCAGCTCCTCGTCAGTCAGACTCTCGAATTTCTCAAATTCGCTGTTGATGTCCATTGTGCTGCTGCCGCCTCCAATATCAAACACCTTCCCTTGAATAATTGATCGGATTATACGTCAACGGCAGATCGAAGTCAATTAATTCTTCCCGCCC
>CALGGP010000003.1 GCA_937915885.1 uncultured Selenomonadales bacterium
CCCCTTGTTCCTTATCAGGAACCGTGAGCGCCAACCCTCGAAAAAAAATTTTTTCAAAAAGCGGGGCGCCGACCCCGACGGGTGGGAGCGACGGCGGCGCCCATATAAATTTTTGAGCCCGCCCGCCCAACCTTTGTTTCTTATTTTGAGGTAAGAATTTATGTTGATCGAGAGAAAAAATATTGCCGCCGAGTGTGATCGGCTCCGCGCGGAACATAAAAAAATCGTCTTCACCAACGGCTGTTTTGATCTGCTGCACGTCGGGCACGTCCGATATTTGACAGCGGCTCGAGCGTTGGGCGATCTTTTGATTGTCGGGCTCAACTCCGATTCTTCCGTCCGAATGTTGAAGGGCGCCGATCGTCCGATCAACAATCAAAACGATCGGGCGGAAATTTTATCGGGGCTCCGCGCGGTCGATCACGTCGTGATCTTCGACGAGCGGACGGCGGAAAATTTGATCGCCGAAGTCAAGCCCGATATCTACGTCAAGGGCGGCGACTACGATCTGTCGACGCTGCCGGAGGCAAAAATCGTGCAATCCTACGGCGGGCGCGTCGAATTTATTGATCTGGTCGCGGGGCGCTCGACCACCGGCATTATTAAAAGATTGAGAGCGGAGTCAACTACCCCACGCTTAAAAACGGGGGCTTGCAGTTAGCCTAAGCCACCGCGTTCGGTCGGTTGACTACAGCCCCGCAAGTTTCCCTGCAGCATTGAGGTTTCCCATAATCGGGTGCCTTTAGCCGAAGCTACAACCGTTTTCCCGATGTTCAAATTATAAATTTATATTCATAAAATATCAAGCGCCTTTCATCCCCACGAATAAATTCGGGGGCTTCTCGGCGCGTTGAGGTGAAAATTATTGGAGCGCGAGCTCAGGAATGTGTTGATAGTCAAATTGAGCGCAATCGGCGACGTGATCCACGCGTTGCCGGTTTCTTATGCCATCAAAGAAAGTTATCCGACCGCGCGCATCACGTGGGTGGTGGAGCCGCCGTCGTTCGATCTGCTGTCGATGAATCCGTGCGTCGACAAAATCATCGTCTTTCAAAAAAAGGAGTTCAAATCGTTCCGAGGCTTCGCGAAAAAATTTTTCCCGTTCAAACAGGAATTGCAATCGGAGCGGTATGATGCGGTGCTCGACCTGCAGGGGCTGTTCAAATCGGCGGCGATAGCATTTTTCGCGCGCTCGAATATAAAATTGGGCATCTGCAATATGCGGGAGCTGTCGGATCGAGTGAGCAAGCCGGTAGTCGGAAAAAATTTCAACGGACATATTGTCGAGCGATATTTGGACACGGCGCGGGCGATCGGCTGTCGAGTGGACGAAATAAAATTTCCGATCGAAGTGCCGAATGACGATGCGCGCAAGGCGCAAGCGATCGTCGAGCACGCGGGGACGAAATTTGACAATCCGTTTGTTGTGATGGCGATCGGTGCGAATTGGCCCAACAAGCGCTGGCGCGAGGAATATTATGCGGAGCTGTCGGATTGGTTTTACGGCTTGGGAGTGATCCCGATAATGGTCGGGGCGGGCGTGGTCGACGAGCAACGGGCTCAAGCGATCACCAAGCAAGCGGAAATTCCGCCGGTGAATTTGATCGGCAAAACCAATTGGAAGCAACTGGCGCACATCATCAAAAACGCGCGGCTGGTGATCGGCGGCGATACGGGCGTAGTGCATTTGGCGGCGGGGCTCGGAGTGCGGACGGTAATGCTGATGGGACCGACGGACGCCAATCGGAACGGACCGTTCGGGCAGATAAAAAACGCAATCGAAGTGGATCGGACGTGCAAATTTTGTTGGAAGAGGGCATGTCCGAAGGGCGATGATTGCCTCGAGCGGATCACCGTCAAACAGGTTGAGCGCAAAATTTTGTCGCTGAAATAATTTATCCCACCCACCCACCCTTTTGCGCCCTTATTTTTGATGGGCTGTAAAAAATATGTCGGGAGAAAAGTTTTGAATCGGATTGTATAAGTGCGGATATGTCGTCAAGACAAAAGTCGGGGGGATTGCCGGCGATTCTTACAAATGCGACTTCGATGTTGAGATGACGCTCGACATTTCGCGCGTCGCTTACGAGAGCAAGCCCGATATCGTTGTGCTCGTCAGCGGCGATAAGGATTTCATTCCGATCGTGCTCGAGCTTCGCAACAAAGGCATTCGGGTTGAGGTCGCTGCCTTCTCAATCGCGATGGCGAGAGAACTTGCGCTCAAAAGCTCCGATTACATTAATCTCGACGTTTTGATTCAAGATGAGACAGATGCGCCGACGGAGGAACCGTCGAATGATGAGAATGAAGGGGTGATGCCTGATGCCGATGGCGAGAATTAACGGCAAGATGGTCAACGTGCCGAGTTCCGCAACGCCCGAGCAGATCATTAATACGGCAACCAAGGGCAGAGTCAATGCATCCACGCGCGCCGTCATTGTCACAAGCACATCGGGCAACACTCGCTTAAAACACGGCACGACTTACAACTTGAGGGAAGGCATGGATATAAAATTCGTGCCCGATCGTGTCAAGGCGGACGGCATGACTTATTTCGGATATAAGGAGCCGTGGCAGAAACAGTTGATCCGCGAGCAAGTCAACGATGTCAACGCCAAATTTTTTAGGAATGCCGGCTACGATATCGACAACGATTGCAATTGGGTGGTGTTCAACAGGTTTCGGTTGCCGCCGGAGTGGCAGCGCGCCAACGCGGGAGTGCAGAACGTCCGAATGATGCTCATCTTTCCCGATCAATATCCCGCGCTCCCGACCAATGGTTTCTATCTGCCTTCGACGTTGAAGGTGCCCGATAATGCCTCGCACTTTTACAATCGCGGCTTCGGAGGCGCCTTCGGTCAAACGGATGAGGAACAATATTTTATGTCGCAGGGCGGTTGGAATTGGTACTGCACTCATATCAAGCCGGACGCCTGGCAGCCCGCACGCCTTCATCAAATCAGTGATTGGCGCAAGGGTGATAATCTGTGGGACATCGTCACGCTTTGCATCGAAGTTCTCACTTATCCGCTTGACGATTGAAACAGACCGGAGTGATGGATTTGTCTTACAACAAACGAAGGAAAAAATTCGACGACCGTTGAGATGACGACAATCGAAGTCGAGCGTCCGATCCCGTTCAAATCAAATTCAAGAACCAAGATTTTTCGGAGCTGCGACGTCGGCTGTTGGCTGCTCTCTCTCGGGAGTATTACGCGTGTCTGCTTGGCAAGCATCAAATACTCGGCGGCTTGCACATCATAACCGTCAGCGACATTTATTATCCCGACGAAAGTTATTACAATCAGCAGGGCGTGGCGGCGTTGAGGGTGTCGGGAGATTTTCTGCGCGAGCGGCTGATTGAGTTGTCGCAACGGATAGACGTCGACACGATGATCGATGTGCATACTCATCCGTTCTCGACGGGCAATGTATGGTTTTCGGGCACCGACGACAGGGACGAGATCAATTTTACAACTTATCTCCGCGACGAGATCGAGGCGGAAATTTTTTATGCGTCGATAGTTTTATCGCAGACGGATTACAAGGCGCGATTTTGGAGTTTAGACAACGGCGGCAGAGCGGTGCAAACGCCCGCGATGATCAAGACGCAAAAGTTGAGCGAGGCGATCCCGTCGTCGGACGGATTTGGAAAAAAAATCGTCCGAATCAGATTGACGACGAGATGTTTGATCGGAGCGTGCGGGCGCTCGGGCTCGACACCATGCGCGCTATCACCGGCGGGCAAATGATCTCGGTCGTCGGCGTCGGCGGCATCGGCTCGATCATCGCCGAGCATCTGATCCACATGGGTTTTCGGCACATCAATCTGATCGACTTCGATACGCTCGAGATATCGAATCTCAACCGGATTGTGGCGGCGACGTATCGTGATGCGAAGGAGCATCGGATCAAAGTTGAGGCGATCCGCGATAATCTGCTCAAGATCAATCCGAATGCGGAGATCAAAGCGTTCAACTCGAAATTGGAGCCGTCGCACAAAAATGTGTTGTCAGATATGAAGGTGGAGCGGGCGCTTGCGAATTCGGATTGGATTATGGCGGCGACGGACAATCACGCGAGCCGATTTTTAATCCAGGAGTTGGCATTTCGATATTACGTGCCGTTCATCGTCGCGGGCGTCAACATCACGGTTGAGGACGGCAAGATTTTGGATATGAGCGGCGAAGTGATCTTGATCCGAATGGGCGATCGGGTCTGTCTGAAGTGCCTCAAGCGGATCAATTACAATGAAGTGTACAAAGTGATTCATCCGGATCGAACGGTGCGCGAGGGGCTGGTGCACAAAGGATACGTGCGTGGGCTCGATGTGAAGGAGCCGGCGGTTAAGACGTTGAACACGCACGTTGCGACCTTGGCGGTAGACGTGTTGGTCAATCAGTATACGGAGCGGCAGCGCGATCGAGTGATCGTCGTGTTCGAGGACAATGTCTCGCCGTGCATTTACGAAGACGTTGACAGCGTTGCCGATCGAAATCTGCATTGCGACGTGTGCGATATCTGATACGAAAATTTTTGCGGCATCGGGTCATTTCGACGGCTCGATGCTTTTTAATTTTAATCGAAGTAGACAATCGGCGTGCCGAGTGATACAATCTTTATCGACTTGAGACATGTCAAAGGGCGGGATCGATATAGAACAAGTTTTTCGAGTTGAAGGGCTTGACGGCGTCCGCGCGGCGGCGATCGTTTTGATTGTGATCGATCACGTGATCGAGATCGTCTGCGCCTTCCACAATCCCGACGCCTTCAGCCACATGCACTCCTCCGCGCGCTTCGCCTTATTCTTCGCCTTCACCGCCGGACGCCTCGGCGTCGATTTATTTTTTTTCCTCACCGGATATTTACTCCTGCCGCGCGTCTTCGATCAAGCCGCGACACAAAAATTTTACCGACGCAATTTCCTATCGTTGCTCGCAACGTGGGAGTTATGGATCGTCCTCTATAATTTATTCATCGGTTGGCTCGACGCGACCGATTTTCGAGCGCACGTCCCGCCCGAAGATCACTTCTTCTTCGTGCCCAAGCCGCTTGCAATCGACACTTTACTCCGAAATATGGTCTTCGTCGAAGCCGTCGGGCTCGTCCACGCGTGGTACCTCGCCGCAATCCTCGGCGTCTACATTTTCCTCCCCATCGTCGCGCGCACACTCAAAACACTTTCAGACCGCGAACTCTTGACATTAACGGCGATTGCCTTTATATATTATTTCATCGTGCCGTCGGTCGATCACTTCACCGAGTGCACGCTCGAAACGTGGATATCGCTCAGTTTTTCGGGAGAAATTTTCGGCGTCTACGTGGTGCTCGGCTACATCATTCGACGATTCGAGCCGACGCTGATCGCGCACAAAAATTTTTTGATCGCCGTTTCGATCGCCGCGATCGCTTTGACGGCTCAAATCCAAATCGATGCATTCAAGCACGGCGAAGTTTATCTCGTCTGGCATGATTTTTGTCTGCTGCCGATCGCCTCAATCGGATTGTTCGTCGCGATCAAGCGGGCGGCGCTCCGCAATCGATTGATCGAAATTCTGTCGCGATACTCATTCGGCATCTATTTATTGCACGCGCCGATTTTGATGTTGCTCCTTCGATTCGACCCGTCGCCCACGCTCGGGCGCGGCTTCATTTGGTTCGTTTCGATAATGGCGCTGTCGATCATCACAATAAAAATTTTCGGCGCGGCGCCCGCCTTGCAGAGACTTTTGTTCCGAGTGCGATAAAAATTTTGGAGGGTTGTCGTGAAGTACTTGAAACGGTTTTTTGACGGATTGCAACTCGACTTTCGGTTGTTCATATTCCTGCTGCTGCTGCTCGAAACATATCGGCTGATATTCATCGTGATGATGTCAAACTACATGGCGCCCGAAACCGCGTCGTCGGAGGTGGCGCTGGCACTCTTGACGGGCTTGCGATTGAGTTTGAAAACGGCTGGCGCCTTCACATTGCTGTCGCTGATCTTCGCGACGATCGCGGGGCTCGGATTCAAAATGCGGCTCGGGATCGGAGTGTTCGCGTCGTTCGTGCTGTCGATTTTATTTCAAGCGCGGTTCCCTTACTATCGAGAGTTTCAATCGACGTTCGGGCTCGAGGTGATTCACGGCATTCACGACGATCTCGGCTCGGTGCTGACGATGTTCTTTCAAAGCTACGGGCTGATCTGGCGATTGATCGTCGCCGTCCTGTTGACGATCGCCTGCATCGCGATCCTGAGCCGCATACTTTTGATCCGAACGGTGCCGTTGCCTTTATTTCGGACGCGCGCTCAAGAGATCGGATTTGCGGTCGCGCTGACGTTCGCGGTTTTTTTGAGCGGATTGTTCATTCGATTCGGAGGCTCGTTTACGTATTCGAGCGGGGTGAATTGGGAGAACGCGGGCGTGACGAGCGATTATTTTCTAAACGAGTGCATACTCGACGACGTTCAGGCGTTGTATCGAGCGCGGGCGGTTGAAAAACGCATGGAGGCGGGCGACATTTCGGGCGTCGACAAGGAAAAAATTTTGGAGTATGCGCGCGAGATCGCGGGGCATTCCGAGCTCGAATCGAATAATTTATCGGATTATCTCGAGCGACGGACGGCGGGCAATCTGATCGATCAGCCGCAGCACATTTTTATAATTCTTGGGGAGAATTGGATGCAGTGGCCGATGCTCGGCAAGTATGATGATCTGCATATCGCCGACGGGATCAAGTCGCTGATTGCGGAGGACAATTGCTATTACAGTCGGAACTTCCTGCCGAACGGCGATTTCACGTCGACGGCGATCACGGGTCTGGTGACGGGCTTGTCGGACGTCAACATTCGGGTCAACTATCAGCCGCGGACGTATGAAGAAATTTATCCGACGTCGATGGCGGAGCCGTTCAAGCGGTTGGGCTATGCGGTGGATTTTTGGTACGGAGGCGTGCCGTCGTGGGATAACATCAATCAGCTGGCGTTGGCGCAGGGCTTTGATCATTTCTACGGTTATCCGGATTTTCATGGAGCGAAGCAAAACACGTGGGGGACGACGGACAAAAATTTATTCAACGCGCTCGAGGATCATTTGGCGGAGGAGCCGCCGACGGTGCATTTGATAATGACGACGAGCAATCACCCGCCGTATAATTTGAATTTGACACCGGAAGGATTCAACACGACGAAGGTACGCGAGGAAATATCGAAGTTCCCGAACGTTGACAACGCCCAAGAGTTGGCGGTGGAGCTGGGGCATTATTGGTATATGGATTTGGCGGCGACGACGTTTGTGCGGAACGTGAGCGCGAAATATCCGAGCAGCCTGTTCGTAATCACGGGCGATCACGCGGTGCGGACCGATCCCGGCACTCGACCGACGCTGTTTGAGCATCAGAGTGTACCGTTCGTGTTGTACGGCGCGGGCGTGGACAAAAAAATAATGTCGGCGGATGCGGTCGGAGGACACACATCGATAGTGCCGACATTGATAGAATTGATAGCGCCGAAGGATTTCGAGTATCGCTCGATAGCGCCGCCGCTGACGAAGAGCAACGGCGCGGGCTTCAACAATGAAGTTTACATCAGCGCGTCGACGATCGGGAAAATCGACAGCGACACGGTAGAATTGCTGCCGACGTTGGCGTCGAAGGAGTTGCCGCAAATCAATATGACGGAGGAGCGGGAGAACGCTCAACATGTGGTGTCGGTGATGCGGACGCTGTCTTGGCAGTTGCTCACCAACGGGACGGCGCTAAACTCGGCGGCGCCCTCATAAATTTCAAACGTGGTCGAGATCGGAGTGACGGTCGGCAAAAATTTTCATCGCCGAGCGTATTTTTTTTATGCGCTCGAGCTCAATCTCCACCGTCAGCACCGATTCTTCGGCGCCGCCTTCAATCAGCACTTCGCCCCACGGATCAATCATCATCGAATGCCCCGCCGAGTTGACTGCGCACACAAACATCTGATTTTCGATCGCCCGCACCCGATTGATCAGCTGCCAATGCTCCAGCCGTCGAAGTGACCACGCCGCCGCTACAAACAAAATTTCAACACCGTCGAGCGCCAACCTCCGACTCAACTCGGGAAATCGAATATCGTAGCAGACGATCGTCGAGCACTTCACTCCGTCGAGATCGAACGACGTCAATCGAGCGCCCGCCGTAAAAATTTTTTCTTCGCCCGCCATCGAAAACAAATGCGTTTTATCATACTCCGTGCGGAGCTGACCTTCGCGATCAAAAACATAATTTCGATTGAAAAACCGATCGCCGTCGCGAACGATCACCGTCCCGCCGACAATGTTCACTCCACCGTTCCGCGCGGAGCCCGATAAAAATTTTTTCGTCCGTTGCCCGTCGACGTCCGCATAATTTTCGATCGGCGTCGGATAATATCCCGTCGACCATAACTCCGGCATCACGATCACATCAGCCCGATTGTCGACCGCCCGCGCGATCAGCCGCGCCGCATGATCAAAATTCTCGTCGACCGCGCCCAATGTCGAGCGAAACTGCAACATCGACAGCCGCATTTTCAATCCGCCCCGTCGATCGCAATATTATTCAACTTCGCGCGAAAAATCCGTCGCACCGATTGATCAATGCGCTCCTCCGAAATTTCGCCGCGCTTGACTGCCTCCAAAATCCCGAGATAAACATTCTGCTCGTGCGCGTATTCGTGACACACCAACGCTATATCCGCGCCCGCCTTAATAGCCTTCACTCCGACCTCGCGGAATAAATTATGATTCGCCGCCGCCCCCATTTCAAGATCGTCCGTGACAATCACGCCGTCAAAGCCCATCTCGTTTCGCAACAGCCCCGTCAGCACTTCGCTCGAGAGGCTTGCCGAGTTGTCGGGATCGAGCGCGGGATATTTGATGTGCGTCGCCATCACCATAAACCGATCGTGCGGGTGATTGTCGATGACTTCTTTGAACGGCACCAGATCGATATCTTTGATCTCGTCGAGCGGCGCATCAATCGATGAAATCTCCTCGTGCGAATCGACCACGCCGCGACCAATCCCGGGAAAATGTTTCAGGCAATAAATGATGCCGTTGTCCTCATAACTCCGCGCGGAAGCGTCAACAAAGGCGGCAACCGTCTGCGCGTCGGTGCCGAACGAGCGTTCATCGTCCTGAACGTCGGCGACCGGCGCAAAATTTACATTCACGCCGATCGAACGCAAAGTTTTGCAGGTGCGGTCGACGTAATTTTTTTCTGTGTCGAGCGAGCCGCTCAATCCGATCGATTGTTGGGAAGGCGCCGACTCGATCACATGTCCGAGCCTCGAAACGCGCCCGCCCTCTTCGTCGATTGCGATGAACAGCGGAACTTTTTCCTCCGATTGCAATTGAATGTGCTCGACGAGCCGCGCCGTTTGCTCGAGCGAATCAATGTTTCTCGAAAACAAAATCACTCCGCCGAAATGAAATTGCCTCAACATATACAGCGAGTCCTCGTCGACGTCCGTCCCGTGGATTCCGATCATCACCATCTGCCCGATTTTTTCCGTCAGCGACATCGTCTTTAGAATTTCGTCGATCGGATCGGGCTTGTCAATCGTCGTCTCGACCCGCGCCGCCGAATCTGCCTCCGACTCTTGACTGCAACCGATCGACAGGAACGTCATTATAAAAAACAACACCGTCGAAAAAATTTTCCTCATCGTCGCGCCTCCCATTCATCAAAAAACCGTTTCAATTCCTCTCGAGCGCGATCATATCATGCGCCCGCAAATTGTCAAAAAATTTTTCGTCGAAACGATTGCATTTTGCCGCGCGCCTGTGATACAATATCGGCGTAAGTCAATTGGGGGTGGCAACGCTCCCGGGAGTATTATATTTTAGGAGGTAATGCATATGCCATTGATTACGACCAAAGCGATGTTTAAGAAGGCTCACGAGGGTCAGTTCGCTATCGGCGCGTTCAACGTCAACAACATGGAGATCGTCCAGGGAATTACCAACGCGGCTGCCGCGCTCAATTCGCCCGTCATTCTCCAGTGCTCCGCCGGCGCTCGCAAGTACGCCAACCATCAGTACCTCGTTCACCTCGTCAAGGCAGCTCTCGAAGTCAACGACATTCCGATCGCTCTGCATCTCGATCACGGTCCGGATTTTGCAACCTGTAAGTCCTGCATCGACGGCGGCTTTACCTCCGTCATGTTCGACGGCTCGCACTATCCGTTCGCTGAGAACATCGAGAAGACGAAAGAAGTCGTCGAATACGCGCATGCTCACGGCGTAATGGTCGAGGCTGAGCTCGGACAGCTCGCCGGTGTTGAGGACGATGTCAGCGTCGACGCCGACAAAGCTCACTACACCAAACCCGAAGAGGTTGTCGAATTCGTCAGCAAGACCGGCTGCGATTCTCTTGCAATCGCCATCGGCACCAGCCACGGCGCATTCAAATTCACGCCGGAGCAGTGCACCCGCAATCCCGAGACCGGCGTTCTCGAGCCGCCCGAACTCCGTTTCGACATCCTTGCCGAGATCGAAAAACAAATCCCGGGCTTCCCGATCGTCCTCCACGGCGCGTCCTCGGTTATTCCGAAGTATGTCAAGATCATCAATGACAACGGCGGCGCGCTCAAAGACGCTGTCGGCATCCCCGAGGCTCAGCTCCGCAAAGCCGCCAAGTCCGCAGTCTGCAAGATCAACGTCGACTCCGACCTCCGTCTTGCCATGACCGCCGGCATCCGCGAGCACTTCAATCAGCATCCCGATCATTTCGATCCGCGTCAGTATCTTGCGCCGGCTCGCACCTACATTCAGGAGCTCGTCGAGCACAAGATTAAAGAAGTTCTCGGTTCCGACGGCAGCGCTCCCGCAATCATGGAGCTCGCAAAGACCTTGTAATTCAGAGCCTTTCGTACGAATCCTAAGGCGTAATCATACAAAGGGGTTGTCGCAAAGAAATTTGCGGCAGCCCTTTTAGCATGCTATAATCCTTTCAAAGCTCGAGCGGAGGGGTCGTCATGATAAATTTGATGAGACGCGAATCGTTTGAACGCGCCAAAAAAGTTAAGCTGATCGTCATGGACGTTGACGGCGTGTTGACGGACGGCGGGATTTACATCGGCGAACAGGGCGAACTTTATAAACCATTCAATGTGCGCGACGGTTTAGGGATCAATATCGCGTTGCGGCTCGGATTTAAATTCGCGATCATCACCGGTCGCAAGTCGAAACAACTCGAAATTCGAGCGAAGGAGCTCGGCATTAACGACGTGTTTCAAGGCAAGATCGATAAGCGAAACGCTTACAACGATATCAAAGAAAAATTCGGTTTGACTGATGAGGAGATCGCTTACATCGGCGACGATCTGATCGACCTGCCGATTATGGCGCAAGTCGGATTTCCGGCAACCGTCGCCGACGCTCCGTCCGAAGTCAAAAATTATTCGTGCGTCGTCAGCGATTTGGGCGGAGGGCGCGGCGCCGTTCGAGAAGTGATCGAATTTATTTTGAAGGCGCAAGGGCTGTGGCAGGACATCGTCAACAGCTATTTGATGTATTGACTTCCCCGCGACGGTCGCCGACGCTCCGTCCGAAGTCAAAAATTATTCGTGCGTCGTGAGCGATTTGGGCGGCGGGCGCGGCGCCGTTCGAGAAGTGATCGAATTTATTTTGAAGGCGCAAGGGCTGTGGCAGGACAT
>CALGGP010000004.1 GCA_937915885.1 uncultured Selenomonadales bacterium
GGGGGGGGGTGGGGAGAAAAAATTTTTTTCCGTCACCCCGTTGCCCCCGAAGGGATTATAAATTACTTGAGTTCGACGGTCGCGCCGACTTCCTCGAGCTTCGCCTTCAACGCTTCGGCATCAGCCTTGGAGATTTTCTCTTTGACTGCTGCGGGAGCGCCGTCTACGAGCGCTTTAGCCTCTTTCAAGCCGAGACCCGTTGCCTCACGGACTGCCTTGATGACTTTGATCTTCTCCTGCCCTGCCGATGCGAGAACAACGTCAAACTCCGTCTTCTCCTCTTCCTCTGCGGCGGCGGGAGCCGGACCTGCGGCGGCGACTGCAACCGGAGCGGCTGCCGACACGCCGAATTTCTCTTCCATTGCTTTGACGAGTTCGCTCAACTCGAGCACCGTCATACTGCCGATTGCTTCAATGATCTCTTCTTTAGTCATTTTATCTTCCTCCAATTGATATCAAACTTAAGCGGCGGATTTCGCCTTCTGTTCGCGGACGGCGTCGACCACGCGCACCACGCTGCTGACGATTGCCGACATCACGCCGACCGTATTTGCCAACGGCGCGTTCATCGAGCCGAGCAACTTCGCGATCAACTGTTCTCTCGACGGCAGATCGGCGAGCGCCTTGACGCCCTTATCGTCGATCACCTTGCCCTCGACGAGACCCGTCTTGATTGTAAGAATGCCGGCTTCCTCGAGCTTGTTCTTCTTCATGAAGCCGCAAAGCACCTTCGCGGGAGCAACGGCGTCTTCGGTCGAAAACGCGAGCGCGGTCGTGCCCTCGAGATGCGGAGTAAGTTCGTCGAGACCTGCCTCTTTCGCCGCAAGACGCGTCATCGTATTTTTGACGACGTGATACGTCACGCCCGCCGCGCGCAACTCTCGACGGAGCTGCGTATCGACCGCGACGGTCAAGCCCTTATAACTCACGAGCACGGCGCCCTTCGATGTGGTGAGCTGATTTTTGAGTTCGGCGACAATCGCGCGCTTCTTATCGGTCACCTTCGATTTATATTCCATTGTTTCACCTCCCGATCAAAAAATCCCCCGACCGTCAGACATCGGAGGAGATTCCTGCACAGCAAATTTCCTTCCGACCTCGGCAGGCACTTTGATCGACATGTCGAACCTGCTGTCTGCGGTCTCGATTATGTTGTCGCCGCCTTACACAGCGACCGGCACGCCCGGTCCCATCGTCGAGCTGAGCGTGATCGCTTTCATGTATTGCCCCTTGGCTGCGGCGGGCTTCGCCTTAATCAGCGTATCGATCAGCGTCTGATAATTTTCCTTGAGCTTGCCGTCGTCGAACGACTTCTTACCGATCGGGCAGTGAATGTTGCCCGCCTTGTCGGTGCGATACTCGACTTTACCGGCTTTCTGCTCGTTGATTGCCTTGGTGATGTCGGGCGTGACGGTGCCGAGCTTCGGGTTCGGCATCAAGCCGCGCGGACCGAGAATCTTACCGAGTCGACCGACAACGCCCATCATATCAGGCGTCGCGACCGCCACGTCGAAGTCGAGCCAGCCGCCCTTGATCTTATCAGCCAAATCCTCCGCGCCGACGTAATCTGCGCCTGCCGCCGTCGCTTCCTGAGCCTTTTCGCCCTTCGCGAATGCCAAGACGCGTTTCGATTTGCCGGTGCCGTTGGGCAGAACGACCGCGCCGCGCACCTGCTGATCGGCGTACTTCGGATCGACGCCCAACCGAACATGCAGTTCGATCGTCTCGTCGAATTTCGCCGGAGCCGTCTTCTTGACGAGCTCGATCGCCTCGTCGACCGCATACAACTTGCCGCGCTCGAGCAGTTTTTCGGCGTCCTGATATTTCTTACTGCGTTTTGCCATCGAAAAATTTCTCCTCTCGTGGTGCCAACGATTAAATCTCCCACAATCGACCGTTAAACGACTTCGATCCCCATGCTCCGCGCGGTGCCTTCGATCATCGTCGTTGCCGCCTCGATGCTGCCGGCGTTGAGGTCTTTCATCTTCAACTCGGCGATCTCCTGCACCTTTGCGCGCGGGAGTTTTGCGACCTTATTTTTATTCGGCTCGCCCGACGCCTTCTCGATCCCTGCCGCCTTCTTCAACAGAACTGCTGCGGGCGGAGTTTTCGTGATGAATGTAAACGAGCGATCCTCGTAGACGGAAATCTCGACCGGAATGATCAAGCCGACCTGTTGAGCGGTGCGATCGTTGAACTCCTTGACGAACGCCATGATGTTGACGCCCGCCTGACCGAGCGCAGGACCTACCGGCGGCGCGGGTGTAGCCTTGCCTGCCGGTACCTGCAGTTTCACAACTTTGGTAATTTTCTTTGCCACAATTACACCTCCTCTCGGTGCAAGCTAAATTAAAAAGATTCGCCAGATTTTTGCGGCTGAAACTTTTGCGATTCCGCCAATTGCCGGACGCTCAAGATTTTTCAAGTTTGCTGAAGTTTGATTTGCCGGATTTTCGGGTTCAGCGTTTTTCAACGTCGACAATTTTACCGAGTC
>CALGGP010000005.1 GCA_937915885.1 uncultured Selenomonadales bacterium
GCACGCCGCCTTCGGTTGAGCGCCGTTCATCGAAGGAAGCCGCCGCGTTTTTGCGACGTTTGCTGTAAGGAGTGCGGGCGCCGACGGGCGCGGGTGGCACGCCGCCTTCGGTTGAGCGCCGTCCATCGAAGGAATCCGCCGTGTTTTTGCACCGTCCGCTGTAAGGAGTGCGGGCGCCGACGGGCGCGGGTGGCACGCCGTCTTCGGTTGAGCGCCGTCCGTCGAAGGAAGCCGCCGCGTTTTTGCGACGTTTGCTGTAAAGAGTGCGGGCGCCGCCAACGCGGGTGGCACGCCGCCTTCGGTTGAGCGCCGTTCATCGAAGGAAGCCGCCGCGTTTTTGCGCCGTTCGCTGTAAAGAATTCGGGCGCCGACAACGCGGGTGGGAACCTCGACCTTGGTTGGGCGCCGACACTGATGGGCGGGAGCGTTGGCGGCGCCCTCTAACTCGTCGCCCCCGAAAGGCAGGATTAATTTTTTCGACGTCGGAGCTCGTCCAACTTCGCAAACACATTTTGATCGATCCGATCGCCGATCTCATTGCGCACGACGGGCAACGTCACATTACTCAAGTATTCTTTGCGGAGCTGCTGTTTTGCGCGCTTGATCGCCCGATAAAATTCTCGCGACGGATGACGATACGCCCCCGCGCCGAGGATCACCGTCTCGATCACCGCGTCCGACGACACCACATGCACTTCCTTCCGACGGCGGATCAATTCATACGTGAGACGCTCGATCACCTTGTCGGCGGATTCGCCCGAGGCGGTATAGATCACTCGAAAATGCTCGCCGAACGGTTCAATTTTTTCGTCTTCGTCGGTGAAGGCGGCATCGAACACGAGCGTGATATTAAATTTTTCATAGCCGCCGTATTCGATGAGCGCGTTGATGAGTTGATCGCGGGCGATGAAAAGTTCCAAGCCGCGAAGTTCCTCCCACGCGTGAATGAGATTGTAGCCGTCGACGAGATAATGCGGGCGGGGTCTGCTCATTGACGGCGTTGACGAAAGACTTCATAGATGAGGACGGCGGCGGCGGAGGACGCGTTGAGCGAATTAATTTTTCCGACCATCGGGATTGCAATCAGCCGATCGCAAAGTTCCTTCGTGAGGCGGCGAATGCCCTTGCCTTCGTTGCCGATGATCAAAACGAGCGGGACGTTGAGATCGCTCCGCGCGGATTGATCGAAGATCGATAGCCCGTCAAGATCGGCACCGACGACCGTCAATCCGAGTTCTTTCAATCGACGGATCGTCTGAGCGACGTTGCCGATCTGAGCGACGCGGACGTATTCAACGGCGCCTGCGGAAGTCTTAGCGACGGTGGCGCTCAACGAGACGGAGCGATGCTTGGGGATCAAAACGCCGTGGACACCGGCAGCGTCGGCGGTGCGGAGGATCGCGCCGAAGTTATGAGGGTCTTGAATTTCGTCGAGCAGAATGATGAACGGCGGCTGATTAATTTCTTGAGCGTGATTGAGAATGTCGTCGAGCGAGGAATAATCGACGGGGGCGGCGAGCGCGACGACGCCCTGATGATTTTGACGGTCGGCGAGTTGATCGAGTTTCGAGCGCGGTACGAAGTCGACGGGGATTTTGTGATCGAGCGCGAGCGCGGTAATTTTTTTGATGGAGCCGTCGCGAGCGCCGTCGGCGACGAGAATTTTATTGATGGAATGATGCGCATTGATAAGTTCGATGACGGGGTTGCGCCCGAAAATTATATTGTCGTCCAAACGAATCACCTCAACTGATCAAGAATTGACTTTGATTGGAGTGCGAAGACCATAGAGGAGCATATCCCAAAGGTCAAAGCAAAAAATTTTATTTACCGCGATATCGTTTACAGCCTCGTAAAATTTTCTCCGACGGACGAGCTCGGGAGGAATGAAAAATGCGCAATCGGAATCGCTCTCGAAAGGCACGAAGCAAACCTTTTTTCCGAAAGGCAATCGATCAAATTCCTCGAGAATCTCCTGTTGTTCGGTGTACATCATGACGAGGAGGTTGTACCAATTGAGCCGCAGGCGGCGATCCTCCCATTTAATCCGCGCGGATTTTTCATCGTCGTAATGAATCATATGAATTTTGGAGCCGCCGAGCGACATCACGGGATAATGACGTTGATCGTCCTCGTCGAAGGCGGTCGCGTAAAAACGAAGTTCGGCGTCAAGAGTGCGCAGTGGGTCGCTCAACAGTTGAAGGAAGTCGCGCTCTTTGAAGTAAATGTTGACGGTGGGCGAGAGGAATGGCAAGCCGAAGGAGTGATAAATCAATCCGCCCCAACAATTTTGCGAGAGGATCGAGAGATTTGATCGACGGAGGCGGCGATATTTTTCGAGAGTAAAGCCCGGGATGCAGACGACTCGATCGAGAATAATTTTTTCGAGGTCGAGACCGAGTGAGCGGGCTTCGTCGAGGACGGGCGGCATGGAGGCGTCGGCTCCGCTGACGATAATTATATCGGGCTTGAGCGAGGCGAGCTCATTTTTTGGGATTGACGAGCTGAAATTTTTATTTTTCGAGTAGGGCGATTCCGGCACGTTGGTAAAGCCGAGCACTTGAGTTGAGCCGTAAAGGCGATTGAGAACTCCGAGCGCGATGCTCAACACTTGATAATTCGGCGACCGGTACCAGATCACAACTCTCATTGCCAACCTCCGTTTGCAATCGATGATCGTTGGTTTGTTATGCTATCATGATTTATCCCGAGCGTCAAAAGACACCGCTAAAAAAATTGACACTGCTATTAATTTTGCCTATAATAACGTCGATAACAAGATTAGAACTCTAGTTTTTTAGGGCTATGGTTTGATGTTTTTCGACTATCGGAAGGGAGGAATGCCTATCGAGAATCGGCATAAAACCACTTGCTTGAGCTATGGGGATATAAGTCGTTCTTGACACTCAAGTTTTGGTTTCTTACACTCACAAAAGCGGTTAGTCTTCCGCTTTAACAAAAAGTAAGCTGAAGCCGAAAGGTGACAGTGTAGAGGCTACTTTGGCATAGCCTGTAGGAATAAGGGCATTCTAAGGAGCATAAACCTTAGACGTTAAGTCCGTGTGTCAAACTTCCTAAATAGGGATTTCGATCTCCTAGAATCACCCGCCTTTAGGCGTGGGGAGTGTCAAAGAAGAGGTCAATCAAAAAAAGACTGCCGCAATCGGACGGGATGTCTGGCCTGTGGATCAGATGTAAATCGGTCTGCGTCATGGGCAAGATGCGATCCTCTGACGAAACGGGCGGCTCCCACTCCGCACTCGGTTGACGTCGAAGGCGCGACGTCGTAAAAAAGCGGCGCGAGCGGTTGACTCTCCGCTCGAAACAAAGGGTCTTAACAGGACAATCTCGGTCGTCTTGCCAAGGCGGTCGAGACGGATAATAAGGGAATGCGTTTTGATACCGACCGACAGCCCGATTGGTTTCAACGACTGAAACACCTTAAAGGAAGTCGGAGCCCTGCGGATCGGATCAAATCTAAAAGAAGGAGCGAAAAAAAATGGCAGAATTTAAGGCACAATCCACAAAGGACACGCAAAACCTCAACGCGGATACTCTCCTCGGTTCGCAAGATAATATCGGCGTCGATACCAAGAAGGGTATCTTGACGGTGTCGGTGGGCTCGTCGGTCAGCGACGGCGTGATCGATACCAGAGGCGAGGAAGCCTCACTCACTTCGATCTACAAAACTGTCACCATCTCCGGCGACTACACCGATCAGGTTGATGTGTACGGCAACCCCAACGTGGCTGACGTCATCTACGCAGGCGGCGGCGGCGGAATCATGGACGGCGGCACCGCTTACACGAATGACAAGAGCAAGCTCATTTCGTCCGCCGATAAATTCTACGGCGGCGACGGCGCTGATACGTACATCTACTCCGCTAACGGCGGCAAGGACAACATCTTCAATTATGGCAACGGCGACGTCATTCAGATCAACGGCTGGACCGAGACTCAATCTTTGAGCTTCGTCGACAAAAACGGCGGTCTCACCCTCACCATTAATGATGATGCCGATACTCTTGCTGAAGGCGGCAAGGCTGGCACCACCGCCAAAAACAGTGTCCTCACCATCGACGGCACCAAAACCAAGACGGCGGATGCATCTTACGGCTTCCATATCGCTTTCGCTGATGATGAAGGCAATGTTACCTCGTCTTCGGTCTACGGCGCGATGACCAATTACGGTTACGGTCAGAAAAACAACAAAGAAGATGCCACTACGCTCACAATCGGCAGCGGAGCCTCCGGCACCGTTGATGTCAGCTGGATTTCCTCGACCGTCAAAAACATTGACGCAACTAAAGCCACCAAAGCGCTTTATATCAAAGGCAATGCCAACGGCAGCAATATCTCAATCGGAAGTGCCGGCGGCACGCTCGAGGGCGGCTATGACACTGCGAAGGGCAAAGCGGTTGCCGACAACCTCTACGGCACGAGCAGCAAGGCTGTCACTTTTATTGCCAATGGCGGCAAAGACGTCATTTACAACTACAAGACCGGTGACAACATCGTTTATGACACGACTCTTATCGATGAAGACAAATACGCTGTCAAGGCGAGCGGCTCGGATATCACTTACACGCTCAACAAAGACACTTCGTTTACGATCAAAAACTACTTGGGTCAAGCGGTTCAGATCAACGGCGAAATCGATGAAGCCAACAGTCATACTCTGCCGACCGGTCTCGTGTATGACGCAAAGCTCTCGAAAGTCTCTGCAGATGCCTCGAAAATCAAAGTGAAGGTCGAGCTGGTTTACAACGACGACGGCACGCCGAAGATCGTGGTTGATTCAGACGGCAATATGACTGCAGCAATTGAAACCCTTCCGCCTGATGCAATTTATATCGGCGGCGCGAACGAAGATGGTACGGAAGTTCCGTTCGAGTCCACCGTTACGATGATCGATCTGGCGACGTCAAGCGCTCCCGTGATTGTCGACACTTCCGACGAATACGGAGACAAAGTCACTGCGATCACGGTCGGCAAGAGCGGAAGCACGGTCACCGGCAACAATAACGCTGTCCAAGCATTTACCGGCGGCGCGGGCGATGATCTTTTCATCATCGATAGTACTAAAATCTTATCCGCAGAGGATCCGTCGAAAGCCAAACCCGACACCATTGCGAACCTCAGCACGGCTGACAGCAACGATACCATCTCGATTGTCGGCGCCACTGCAGATAATCTGTCCTTCGTCGAGAAAGGCAAAGACCTCAACGTCTATATCGGCGATGGCGAAGGCGCCTCGTACAACGTTCTCACCATTAAGAACTTCGACTCCGACACCGGCGCGACGATCCTCGGCGACGAAGACGACAGCGGCGAAGCATTCCAGAAAGTTTACGGCGCACCTGCCATGCAGACAGGCGTGAGCTATGTTTACAAGAACAACAAGATCGACAGGACAGGCATCGTTGCGGGCGTTGCCTTCAAAGACACCGTGCTTGCCGCTGTGGATTACGGCGATGCGGCGCTCAAGACGATCGATGCGACCTCCGCAAGCTCGAGCAAGCTGAGCATCGTCGGCAGCAGCGCGGCGAACGTCATCTATGCTCCGACGGCAAAGAAAGTTGCAACGACTCTCGACGGCGGCACTGGCAATGACAACCTCTACGGCGCGTCCGTTATCGGCGGTCAGACGACTTATGTCTTCCAGCCGCAAATCAAAGGCAAGAAAGACGTCATCACCAACTTCAACGAGGGCGACGTCATTGTCATTGATCAAAGTATCTTCACCAGCGAAGATGCAGCCGACTCTGTTGCATCTCTCGCGGCGGAATTTAAATTAGACGAAGATGAAAAAGCCGTTATGCATTACGTCTCCGCCGTTAAGAATGACGAACCGGTATATACCGACAGCTTCAACGACACTAAGGCGGACGTAGTGATCAGCGTCAACAAATCCAATTCGATCACGATCAAGAATGCCGCTGGCAAACGCTTCATCATCCAAGACGGCATTGGCGGTGATGAGTACGAGTTCGGTCACAAGCCGCCGACAGGTCTTGCCTACGACGCAAAGAACACGGCAGTCACCCTCGCATCTGATGCCGGTTATGAAGGCGACGTCAATCTCTCCGATTACGCGACGTATTACAACACGATCAAGAAAGTCGACCTGAGCGGTAATACCCTTGCAGCGGGCATTTACGGCAACTCGATCGCGAATGAGTTCATCGCAGGCGCAGCTGGCAGCACGCTCGACGGCGGCGCGATTGAAGTCGACGCGGACGGCGCTCCCATCGACAGCAAACAAAAACCGACTGCCGATAAAATGACTGGCGGCGCGGGCGTTGATTATTTCGTCTATGATGCGGGCTACGGCAAGGATACGTTCAGTGTCGTCGGCTCTGCCGATATCGTTTCGCTCGGCAGCGCCTTCGGTCAGATTTCTAAGAGTGATTTGTCCATCACCGACAAAGGCACTGTCCTGACGGTTGTCATCAGCGGCGAAGCCATTCAGACCGACACGAAGACTTACAAGACTGCAATCAACACCACCGCCAACAGCACCTTCACCATATCTAAAGAAGACAGTCTCTCGTCTGTGCACTTCACATTTGCTGCGGGCGGTGACGATTTCACCTACGGTTATTTGCCTGCTGGCGCGTCCTACGATGATCCCAAGAAAATGTCGGCTATCAATGTCGATTCAGCGGCGGCGGTTATGGTCGATGCGTCCGTCATTAACTCTCAACCCAAGACGATCGACGCGCGCAGTTCGGCCGGCGCAGTCACGCTGGTCGGCAACGCCAACGCGGATGCGATTTATGCAGGCTCGGGCGGCTCGGTTCTGTTCGGCGGCACGGCAGGCGCCAAGGCTGTCAAAGACAATCTCTACGGCGGCGACGGCACTGATTACTTCGTGTTCGACACGCAGGGCGGCGTCAAGGGTAAAGAACAAGATATCATCAGCAACTATAAAGCGGGCGATGTGATCGTTCTTTCTGAGGCTCCGACTTCGGTCAAAGCCGATGGCAAGGCAATCACCCTGACGTTCAACGATACTTATCACGATGAGGCGAAAGACAAAGATGTTGCGGTTGCCAGCACTCTCGTCATCAACGGCGAAGCGCAAGACAGCACGATGAAGAAGTTTAACGCCATTGACTCGACCGTTGAAGTCACCTTCGCAATCGGCGAAATCTACGACGAAGAGACCGGCGAGCTTAATATTTCCGGCGCTTTGAGCAATACCATGTCTTACGCATTTGATCCGACTGCTACCGCAGAAGTCACGCAGACGAACGGCACTACCAAGTCTGTTGCACTCAAATCCGGTATTCCTTGGGATCAGCTCGACGAGGCGCTCAATCCGAGCAGCGACAGTGAGCAGTTTGCGGCGGTCGACGGCTGGCTCAACGATGTTGTCTCGACGGACAACGCGGTCGTCAGTGAGCTCGACTCGATCCTCAAAGTCAACGCGGTCACCGACGGCGGCATCAGCGCACTCGAGGGCGACGCCTACTTCACCAACACCGGCTTCGACACCAAGGCGGCGGCTCTCGCAAGCGCACGTCATCAATCGAAAAAATAATTTCTGCATCACACATCGACAATATTAAACATCGACTGATATAAAAATTTTTCGGAGGCAATTGCCTCCATTTTTTTTGCGCGCCGACGACGGGCGACGTTCGTTCCCGCCGCTGCCGACAACGGGCGAAGTTCGCTCCCGCCAGTGATATGGGGCGCTGCCGACAACGGGCGCGGTTCGCTCCCGCCGATGATGAGGGCGCCGCCGACAACGGGCGCGGTTCGCTCAGATCGGAAGAGCA
>CALGGP010000006.1 GCA_937915885.1 uncultured Selenomonadales bacterium
CCGCCCGCCCTCCCTCGAAAAAAAGTTTTTTCAAATAAAAGGCACCGTCGCATTGAAGAAAGGGCGCCGCCAACGCGGGGTGGGAACCACGGGATCAGTTGGGCGCCGCGCTCGGGGGGCGGGAGCGTTGAGCGGCGCCCCTAAATCCGTCACTCCATAAAAAAACCGACGCGCTCAGAAAAGTTCTTCGCCGTTGACGTAAATATAAAATCGCCCGACATCCGTCAACATCAAAAAGCCGACCGCACCGCCCGTCAACGCTCCGCAACGCGGCGGCTCAGGCTCTACCTCCACCGCCCGACGCGTCGCCGCCTTCACCGCAAAATGCCCCACGAATACATTCAACAGCTCCGATATCGCGTCAAACGCGTCCTCCGAAGTCTCTGCATAGCCGTCGTATCGCATCGCCAATCGCATGAACGTCCGCTCGTCCGCAAAGATGCCCGTCACCGACGACACGTCGCCGATCAGCGCCACGCTCGAGCCGAGCATTCCGCGCCAATCAAAATCCGTCGGCGGCAAAATGATCACCGTCGACTTCAACACGTCCGATAAAAATGTGTGCAAATCCCGAATCAGATCGATCGCAAACGGAAAATCAATCGTCAGGCGCGAACGAAGCCGCTCGTAATAAATCGTCAGCATCGACTCGAGCGGCGGCACCTGCAGGTCGTGATACTCCTCCAACATCCGCTCGAGCTTCAAAAAATTCGCCGTCCCGTTGTCGAGCAACGCCTGCGCCAAGCGGATCGATTGCCCGTCCTTCAACTGCTCCGCGCGGAGCGCTTGACGCTCGGTGATCAGCGACCGAACCCGACTGTCGGTCAAGCGCAACGTCGTGCCGATCGATTTGATCATCGAGCGGAATATTTCCGTCAGCTCCTCCGCCGACACCAATTGCAAAAACAGCGCCTCGACCGCCAACGTCGGCTCAACATTTTTTGTCGTCGCGATTATCCGCGCCATTTGCGGCTCGTTGAACCGTCGCGAGTTGTACAAATACTGTCCGAAGTCATGGCTTTTCATCAAGTTTCGCCTCTGCTTCGCGCTCCTCGCGTTTTATTTTTTCACGACGGATTGCCTCGACGACTTTGACGAGCTGATCTTTCGAGTACGGTTTTTGAATGAAGTCGAGCGCGCCCATTTTGAGAGTCTGCATCAATTTTTGAGGCGTGCCCGCCGACGAGAGCATGATGATCGGGACGTTCGGACTTACCTCCCGAATGATTTGAAGGGTCTCGACGCCGCCCACTTCCGGCATCACGATATCGAGCAACACGCCGTCCGGCTCGTGTTGAAGGTCGAGCATTATCGCCTCCTTGCCGTTGGCGGCCTCTATCACTTCGCAGCCGAGTGCTTCCAAATCCGCGCGGAGCTTGCGTCGCAGCGTCCGCGAATCGTCCGTGATGAGAATCCTCAATTTATCTTCGTTGTCCATCGTCACTGCCTCCGTTCATCACAAATTCTGTTGTAATGTAGCAAAACTCGCCGTCAAAGTCAATAGTTGCGGCGTGGATCGCGGCGGCGTATAATGTTGCCCAAGACAGGAGGGATTTTATTTGAGCGATATCAGATCGAAATTGAGCGGCGCGCGTCGGATCGTCGTCAAGGTCGGCACGAGCACACTCACGCACGCGGCGAGCAGCGGGCTCAATTTTTTTCGGATTGATCGATTGATCAGGGAGATAGCCGATCTGCACAACGCGGGGCGCGAAATAATTTTGGTGACGAGCGGGGCGATCGCGGCGGCGTATAATGTTGCCGAAGACAGGAGAGATTTTATTTGAGCGATATCAGATCGAAATTGAGCGGGGCGCGTCGGATCGTCGTCAAGGTCGGGACGAGCACATTGACGCACGCGGCGAGCAGCGGGCTCAATTTTTTTCGGATTGATCGATTGATCAGAGAGATCGCCGATCTGCACAACGCGGGACGCGAAATAATTTTGGTGACGAGCGGGGCGATCGCGGCGGGGATCGATCGAATGCGCTTGCAAAAAAAGCCGGAGACCATTCCCGAGAATCAGGCGCTGGCGGCAATCGGTCAGGGCGTGCTGATGCATGCTTACGAAAAAGTTTTTGCCGAGTACGGTAAGACGATGGCGCAAATATTGTTGACGGGAGCGGACGCCGCCGACGCCCACGCTCGAGAGAACTCCCGCAATTCATTGATGGCGATTTTGAAAATGGGAGCGATCCCCGTGATCAACGAGAACGACGCGGTAGCGGTCGACGAGATCAGAATCGGCGACAACGACAATTTGTCGGCGATCGTCGCGACGCTGATCGATGCTCAACTGCTGATCATTTTGACGGACATCGACGGATTTTATACGGACAATCCGAAATTGAATCCGTCGGCGAAACTGATTGACGAGGTCGAAGAGATCACGCCCGAGATCGAGCGCCTTGCCGGAGGTCCGGGCACGAAGCTCGGGACGGGCGGCATGTACACGAAGGTAGCGGCGGCTAAAATCGTTCTGGCGTCGAAAATTCCGATGGTGATAGCGCCCGGCAGTGAGCTCGACGTCCTTCGACGGATCATCGTCGGCGATCGGATCGGAACGGTTTTTTCGACGAAAGATTGACGATCGGCGGCATGTACACGAAAGTGGCGGCGGCTAAAATCGTCCCGGCGTCGAATATCCCGATGGTGATAGCGCCCGGCAGTGAGCTCGACGTTCTTCGTCGGATCATCGTCGGCGATCGGATCGGGACGGTTTTTTCGACGAAAACTTAAGCGCCTATGAAATTTTTAATCAAAATTTAATGCAACACTAATTTCAATGCAAGAAATATGATTTATAATGATGTAAAACGAATGGAGGAGCACGGCGATGATGCGGACGATGTTGATAGCAATGCTGATGTTCGGATTGATGCTCGGCTCGACGAGTGAGGCTCGCCCGCCCGACTCGATGCTCGAAATCAAACCGTTGTACGGATTGCCTTTCAATCGACCGCCGCATTACCGACGCGGACCGCGCCCTCCGGCAATCAGAGAACACGAAAGATATTGGCGTCCGGGTAAAGTAAAAGTGCGAAGACCGTTCGAGCGCGAAGGATATTTGCGCCTGCCGCGAAGGACTCCGCCGCGCGCGAATGGTCGATGAAAAATAAATTTTAAGGGACGATTGATATGAAAACGACAGCGAAGATATTCTTGACTGCGCTGACATTGGGGATGGTCGTCTTCGCTGCCGAAATGTCGATGGCGGCGGCGGCGAACCCTGCCGGATTCGGCTTGGCAGTCGAGCTCGAAAAATTTGATGCCGACGAGCAGAGTTTTTGGGATAAATTTCGAGACTCTGTGATGAAAGATAAACCCGCTCCGGCGGAGCCGCCGAAAGTTGTGGATCGCAAACCAGCCGATCCGCCGAGGGAAACGGAGAAGCCAAAGGAAGTGGAACGGCGCGCAATGACTGTGAAAGCCGATTTTTTATATTAAATCTCCGGACGGCAGTTTTAAATTTTTTTCCGCCGTCTCGACCGAAAGAAGGTCGGACTCCGCCGACGAGGACTGTCCTCACCTCCCGCGCGGAGTTTTTTTTTGACATCAATGCGGCAAACCTATATAATCACTCGAATATCGACAAAATTGCCGGAGGGAGTGATAAGCGTATGGGTTTGCGAAGTGAGATTGTAGGCGATCGATTGTTTTTCAATGACGGTGAGCATCTTTTTCAGCCCGTGCTCAATTTTTTTGTGGTGATAGTCGGGCTGGCGTGCAATTTCAAATGCCGTGATTGCGCCAATTTTGTTCCGTACATGCCGAAGAAATATTATCGCTACGATGTCGAAAGCATCATCGCCAACATTCGGATTATGTTGAAGGCGCTGTCGCACGTAAATCATATTCAAATTCAGGGCGGCGAGCCGTTTATTTATTCCGATCTCGGACGGCTGGTTGAGTTCATTAGTCAATGTAAAAATGTCGGCGGTCAAGTGATCGCGACTAACGGGAGCATTCTGCCGTCGGACGAAGTCATGAGCATTCTCAGAGACAACAACGTGTTTGTTCGCATCAGCAATTACGGTCTTTATCCGGAAAAAATCACGGCGTTGATGGATAAATGCGAGCGTTTCGGAGTCAGATTCAACACTTACGACTTTGCAACTCACGAGGCGATGTGGTATGACACGGGCGGTATCGATAATCTGACCACCCCCCCCCATTACGCACGCAGGAGAGTGTCGAGAGAACGTTTAAGACATGTAAATTTCAAGGCTGTTTGACGCTCGAGGACGGAGAGATTGCTCATTGCTCGAGAGCGACGCGTTCATATATCGTACAGAAATTTGATCGCGTGCCCGGCGACTTCGTCAAGGTCGAAGACACTTTGCGATTCCAAATGGAGTTCTTTAAATATATTTTGGCTCCGCACTCAATGACGGCTTGTCGATATTGCAACGGTACTGAGGGAGTAAGAATGATTCCACCGGCGATTCAGCTGGATAAAAAATCTTAAAGGATGATGAAATTGAAATACATGACGGGCAATGAATTGCGCGAGGAGTTCCTGAAATTTTTCGAGCAACGATGCGGGCATTTGCGGTTGCCGTCGGCGTCGCTGATTCCCGAAAACGATCCGACGCTGTTGATGATCGGCGCGGGCATGGCTCCGTTCAAGGCGTTCTTCACCGGCAAAGTCAAGCCGCCGCGGGTTCGAGTGGCGACGTGTCAACGGTGCGTGCGGACGGGCGACATAGAAAACGTCGGGCGGACGGCGCGGCATCAGACGTATTTTGAGATGCTCGGGAATTTTTCCTTCGGCGATTATTTCAAGTCGGACGCGATCCCTTGGGCGTGGGAGTTTTTGACGGAGGTTTGCGGGCTGCCGCGCGAAAAATTATGGGTGTCGATATATCCGAAGGACGACGAGGCGGAGGCGATCTGGCTCAAGCAGCCGGGGCTGACGAAAGATCGGATTGTGCGGCTCGAGGATAATTTTTGGGAGATCGGACCCGGACCGTGCGGACCCGACTCGGAGATTTACATTGATCTCGGCGAAGAGCGCGGCTGCGGTCGAGCGGATTGCGCGCCGGGCTGTGATTGCGATCGGTTCCTTGAGATTTGGAATTTGGTCTTCACTCAATACGATCGGACGGAAGACGGAAAATATGTTCCGCTCGCGAAGAAAAATATTGACACGGGCGCGGGGCTCGAGCGGCTTGCGTCGGTGTTGCAAAATAAGGCGTCGAATTTCGAGACGGATTTGTTGTTCCCGATCATCGAATACACGTCGAAGGTGAGCGGCGTCAAGTACGGCGCCGACGCCAAAAAAGATATTTCGTTGAAGGTGATCGCCGACCACGCGCGGAGCATGGCGGTAATGGTGATGGACGGGATATTGCCGTCGAACGAGGGGCGCGGCTACGTCCTTCGGAGGATATTGCGTCGTGCGATCCGACATGGGAGAATGCTCGGGATCAAAGATGCGTTTCTCGAGGGCGCGGTCGATGCGGTTGCGAAAATTTACGAAGGCGCGCCGGATTTCGACGGGCTTGCGAACAATCGGGAATATATCAAGAAAGTAATACGGCTCGAAGAGGATCGGTTTGCGGCGACGCTCGCTCAAGGCATGGAAATGCTCGGGCGTGAGATCGATGCGGTGAAAGCCGACGGCAAAAAAATTCTCGACGGCGCGATCGGATTCAAGCTGTATGATACTTACGGGTTCCCGTTCGAGTTGACGGCGGAAATTCTTGACGAAAATAATTTGACGCTCGACAAGGACGGGTTTGATCGGGCGATGAACGATCAGCGTCAACGTGCGCGTGCGGCTCGAGCGGAAAATCAGCGCTTCGACGTGCCGGATTTGTCGTCGATCGACGTGAGTAATTTGAAAGTCGACGAGTCGGCAACGGAGTCGAAGGTCGCGGCGATTTGGAAGGACGGCGCGTTGGTTGATGAAATTCACGACGGCGACGAGGCGGGAATAATTTTAGAGGCGACGCCGTTCTATGCGGAGGGCGGCGGTCAAGTCGGCGACGAAGGGCAATTGTCGAGTGAGCTCGGACGGATAAAAATATCGAACGCGAAGAAGTTGCCGGACGGGACGGTGTATCACATCGCGTATGTCGAGGAGGGGCAATTGAAAGTCGGCGACGCGGTGAAAATCGTGATCGATCGGGAGAAAAAATTGTCCTCCGCGCGGAATCACACGGCGACGCATTTATTACAGGCGGCGCTGAGAAAAGTGGTCGGCGATCAAGTGCATCAGGCGGGCTCGTTGGTGACGCCGGAGCGGTTACGTTTCGACTTCTCGAATTTCGAGCCGGTGAGCGCTCAACAGTTGGCGGACGTGGAGGAACTGGTCAACGAAGAAATTTTGCGCAGTGAGGACGTCGGGATCGCGCAAATGCCGATCGACGAGGCGAAAAAACTCGGAGCGATGGCGTTGTTCGGAGAAAAGTACGGCAACGTGGTACGAGTGGTGACGGTGCCGAATTTCAGTTGTGAGCTTTGCGGCGGATCGCACGTCAAGAATGTCGGGCAGATCGGACGGTTTAAGATCGTGAGTGAGACGGGCGTAGCGGCGGGCGTCCGACGGATTGAAGCGATCACGGGACGGGCGGCGTTGGCGGACGCGAATCGACAGACGGAAATGTTGTCGACGGTGGCGACGATTTTAAAATCGACGGTCGAGAATGTGCCGAATCAGATAGAAAAAGTGTTGGCGGACAATCGAGCGATGAAGAAGGAGCTCGACTCGGTACACGCGATGGAAGAAAAGGCGGACGCACAAAAATTATTGATGGGCGTCGAGGAGATAGGCGCGGTGAAGTTCGTGGCGGGCAAGGCGAACGCGAAGGACATGGACGAGTTGAGGAGCATAGCGGACTTCATCAGCGGCAATCTCGAGACGGGCGTGGTAGTGCTGGCGTCGGTCAACGACGGTCGAGTGAGTCTCGTGTCGAAGGCGGATAAAGCGGCGGTGGCACTCGGTATCAACGCGGGCAAAATTGTCAGAGAGGCGGCTAAAGCAGTCGGCGGAGGCGGAGGCGGTCGTCCCGACATGGCTCAGGCGGGCGGCAAAAATCCCGAGGCACTTCCTCAAGCGTTCGAGGCTGCCGAAAAAGTTATCCGCCAACAGCTGAAGGGATAATTAGGAATTAGGAATTAGGAATTAGGAATTAGGAATTAGGAATTAGGAATTAGGAATTGAGGGCGCCGACGACGCGGGTGGGCATGCCATCATCAGTCGGGCGCCGTCGGTAATGGGCGGGAGCGTCGACGGCGCCCCATGATAATTGATCGGATTAAAACTGCAACGAGAGGAGCGGCTCATGAACTTTGACGAAAAAATTCCTGCGATCTCGGTGATCGTGCCGATGTACAACGCCGAAAAATTTATCGGGCAATGCCTTCAGACCGTCGTCAATCAGACATTTAACGACTTCGAGTTGATCGTCGTCGATGACTGCTCCACCGATCGCTCCGCCGACATCGTTGACGACTTTGTGAAAAATGGGGGGGGGGGGGGGCGATCGCGCGGCTCGTCAGGCTGCGTGAGAACTCCGGTTGCACGTCCGTTCCTCGCAATGTCGGCATGAAACTTTCGCGCGGAAAATATATCGCCTTCGTCGACGCCGACGACATGCTTCTGCAAAATGCGCTCGAAATTCTCATCAACGCCGCCGTCGAAAATAATGCCGATGTCGTTCACTCCGAAGGATATCTCGTCCCGATCGGTCGAAACGGCAACAATTTCAGTATCATCCCCGAAACATATCAGGCGCCGCCCTTCGTCGACAAGCCCGCGCTCGAAACCGATAATCTTGCCGAGCGAGTTCAAAGATTTTTCAATGGCGGCTATATTTGGCACTCGTGGGGTAAATTATTTCGCCGCGATTTTTTGATTGAAAATCGGATCGAATTTGTTGACGCCGCTGCCGTTGAAGAAATGATTTTTGTGTTCGAGTGCATCTGTCGCGCGCCGAGATACGTTCGCATTCCCGCGCCTTTCTACGTTCGAACGCGCCGCCCCGATTCTTTCATCAAAGTCCTATCCGAGCAGTTGTACAATCGAAATATGCTGCCGCTCGTCAACGGCGTCGAGGTTCTCGCCCGCTTGATTGACACTCAAAAATTTTTTATCGACAATCCGAGTTATCGGACGGCGTTGCTCAATTTTGCTTTCGGATTGGGCTTGACGGGAACGCGCAATTCCAATCGAATTTAAAACTTTCGGGGCATCATTACGGACGGTGGGGTGAAGGAGTTGACGATCCGAACGATCCTGCGTCGGGCGACGGATTTTCTGATCGATAACGGGATCGAAGAGGCGCGCCTCGACGCCGAAGTCTTACTCGCGCACGTTCTGAACACGAGCCGCCTCCGTCTCTACGTCGATCTCGAGCGAAACATCGACGATTCCACTGACGCCTATAAAAATTTAATTCGGCTCCGCGCGGAACATATCCCCGTCGCGCAACTGATCGGCGTCCGAGAATTTATGGGGCTCGACTTCAACATCACGCCCGACGTTTTGATCCCGCGCCCCGAGACTGAACTGCTCGTTCAAATTTCGATTGAAAATCTCGAGCGGCTCAACCGCCCGTCGACCGCCGCCGATATCGGAACGGGCTCCGGCGCAATCGCCGTTTCGATCGCTCATCACATCGAAAACGTCACTGTCGACGCAACCGACATCAGCCCCGCCGCGCTTGCCGTCGCTCGATCCAACGCCGAAAAATTCTCCGTCGACCGTCGGATCAATTTCGTCGAAGGCAATCTGCTCGAGCCGTTGAGTCATAAAAAATTCGACGCAATCATTTCCAATCCGCCCTATATCCCGACGGCTGTGATCGACAACCTTCAGCCCGAAGTCTCGAAACATGAGCCGCGTCTTGCGCTCGACGGCGGGCTCGACGGGCTTGACTGTTACAGAAAAATTATCGGCGGCTCCGCGCGGATGCTCAACGACGACGGCTTCATCGCCCTCGAGATCGGCATCAATCAAGCCGCGCCCGTCACAAAAATTATCGATCACACCGATCAATTCAACGCCGTCGACATCGTCAAAGATTTGAACGGCATCGACCGAATCATTGTCGCCCACAAAAAATAGATTCGGAGGATTTATCCTTCGGAGGCGAACGGGAAAATCCGCTCCCCTTTCGGTTAACAGGTTTACCTGTTGAGGGTGGGTGGGCGGGAAATAATTTTAACGGGACGGCGAATAATGAACACTAAAGTTATAAAGGCGACCGGCGCCGCCGATCCGATCATCGCGCAAGCCGGCAATCTCATCAGGAACGGCAGGCTCGTCGCCTTCCCGACCGAAACCGTCTACGGGCTCGGCGCCAACGGGCTCGACCCCGCCGCCTGCCAAAAAATTTTCGACGTCAAGGGGCGCCCGCCCGATAAGCCGTTGACGTTGCACGTTTCGAGCGTCAAGATGATCAATTTCATCGCGGAAATCAATCCGATTGCCGAACGCCTGATCAAAAAATTTTTCCCCGGACCGTTGACGTTGATCCTGCCGAAATTGCCGAGCGTGCCCGATGCGATCTCGCGCGGGCATTCGACCGTCGGAGTGCGCATGCCGGCGAATGAGATCGCGTTGGCGCTGATAAATTCTGCGGGCATGCCGATCGCCGCGCCGAGCGCAAACATTTCCGAGCACCCGAGTCCGACGACTGCTCAAGCCGTCTTCAACGAGTTGGGCGGAAAAATTCCTCTGATACTTGACGGCGGCAATTGCCGAATCGGGCTGTCATCGACGATCGTTGACGTGTCGACGGATAATTGGCGGGTGATCCGCGCGGGAGTGATCACGCGGGCGATGTTGGCGGCAGTCATAAAAAATTAGGCGCCGCTGATAATCGATGACGGATGCCGTGACATTCTCGACAGCTGTAACTGCAGAATCGGGTTGTCCTCGACGATTGTTGACGTGTCGACGGCGGATTGTAAAGTGATCCGCGCGGGAGTGATCACGCGCTCCATGTTGGCGGCAATCATAAAAATTTGAGGAGCTGATCTCATGAACGAATTGCAAAAAATTGATCCCGAAGTGTTTGCGGCAATCGAAGGCGAGCTCAATCGACAGCGCGACAAACTTGAATTGATCGCGTCGGAGAATATTGTCAGTCGCGCGGTGCTCGAGGCTCAGGGCAGCGTGCTCACGAACAAATACGCCGAAGGTTATCCAGGCAAGCGTTATTACGGCGGTTGCGAGTTCGTTGACGTGGTCGAGCAACTTGCGATCGATCGCGCGCGTCAGCTGTTCGATTGCGAGTACGCCAACGTTCAGCCGCACAGCGGTGCTCAGGCGAATATGGCGGTGTTCTTCGCATTGCTCAACCCCGGCGACGTTGTGATGGGCATGAATTTAACCGACGGCGGGCATTTGACGCACGGCTCGCCCGTCAATATGAGCGGCAAATATTTTAAAATCGTTCCCTACGGAGTGAGTCGCGAGACGGAGACGATCGATTATGATGCGCTCGAGGAAAAGGCGCGCGAGTGTCGTCCGAAGATGATAGTCGCGGGCGCGTCGGCGTATTCGCGCGTGCTCGATTTCGAGAGACTGTCGGCGATCGCAAAATCCGTCAAGGCTTATCTGATGGTCGACATCGCGCACATCGCGGGACTGGTGGCGGGCGGTCAACATCCGAGCCCGTTGCCTTATGCCGACGTGGTCACGACCACCACTCATAAAACTTTGCGCGGTCCGCGCGGAGGAATGATCCTTTGCAAGGAATTTGAGTTCGGCAAGCAATTCAACAAAGCCGTCTTCCCCGGGATTCAGGGCGGTCCGTTGATGCATGTAATCGCGGCTAAAGCGGTCGCGCTCGGCGAAGCGCTCAAGCCGTCGTTCAAAGAATACGCGGCGCAAGTCGTCAAAAACGCAAAAACATTGGCGGCGGAATTGAGCGCGCGGGGATATCGGATCGTCTCGGGCGGCACCGATACTCATCTGATGCTGGTCGACCTGACGAACAAAAATATCACCGGCAAGGAAGCACAGAATTTGCTCGACGCCGTAAATATTACCGTCAATAAAAATACGATCCCGTTCGAGCCGCGCTCGCCGTTCGTGACGAGCGGGTTGCGCTTGGGCTCGCCGGCGTTGACGACGCGCGGATTTGTCGAGGCGGATATGAAGGAAGTCGCCGACATAATTGCGATGGTGCTCGACAATCCGGAGAATGAAGAGATAAAAATTGCGGCGAAAAATCGGGTGGCGGCGCTCTGCAAAAAATATCCGCTCTACCAATATTTTACTCGCCCGCCCGAAAAGCAATGCGTAATTCGTAATTCGTAATGCATAATGAAAAGGAGGGCGCCGCCGACAGTGCGGGCGTTGCGTCCTCGGTTTGACGCCGACGGCGACGGACGGAAGCACTTCCGATGCCTCATGATTTTTGTCCCGCCCCAAAAAAAAGCCTCCGACTTTAGAAATTGAGCGGGGCGTCGCCGACGGTGCGGGCGCTACCTCCTCGGTTTGACGCCGACGGCGACGGACGGGAGCGCTTCTGACGCCTCATGATTTTTGTCCTGCCCTTTAAAGCCTCCGACTTTAGAAATTGAGCGGGGCGTCGCCGACGCGGGTGGGAACCACCGACTCCGTTGGGCGCCGCCATTCGAGGGCGGGAGCGTCGGCGGCGCCCTTTCACCCGTCGCCCTTCAACCGATCCGCGCGGAGCGGCGCCCTTCAACAAAAAAGAGGAGGCTCCCGCCCCCTCAATTTTTTTTGCCGCTCAACGGCGCCGTCCGTCATTGCGTAAACGACAGCACCATCAAAGGATTGTTGATCGCCTGAGACAACATCGTTTGAGATGCGTCCGTCAACATTCTGTCCTTCATGTATTTCGACATCGATTTTGCCATGTCCGCGTCGCGAATCGTCGAGTTCATTTCTTCCGTGTTCGTGATCTGCGCCGAAATGTTTTGCCCCGTAAATTCGAGCCTCGATACCGACGCGCCCAATGTCGCCGCTTCGCTCAACGCCTGGTCAAACGCACTCGACACTATCTGCATCGCCACGTTCGCGTTGTGGATATTATCAATCTTTACATCGTCCAACGATTTGCCCGCCGCGTCTTTCAATATCTCGACCGCCTCAATGTCGGCTACAGGCTCCGCGTCGGCGTCCGTCTCGATCACATTGCCTTCCTCGTCAAGACGATTGCTCAACGCATCAATCACCATCGCCTCTTCGAGCATCGGCTTCAACATCTCGTACCGATCAAGATTTTCAACCGTCTCTTGGAAGTTGCCGTCATTGTTGAGATACTCATTCATCACCGCGTGCCGGATGTTGACCTCTTCCCCTTCCTCGAGACTGTCAAGACTTTGGAATCGATCAAACACGCCCTGCAAACGCTGTTGCAAATTCTCATCGCGAAGCAGTACACTCGTATCTTCCCTCATCTGCTCCAACTGCGATTGCAACTCCGTCAAGCTGGCGAGCTCCACATCGCTCCGACTGTCAACAAACGTCCGATTGGAGAGCAACTTATCAAGGTCCTCTTTGCGAACATTCGAGCCGCCGAGATTCTTCGTCTGCATATTGCTGATGTAGAAGCTCACCGCTTGTCCCGCGTCCGAGCCGTGCTGTATCGTCAAGCCGAGATTTTCTGCAATCTTCGCCGTGTTAGAGGTGCTGTCGAAGGTCGTCCGGAATCTCTGGAAACGCCCGCCGACCAGTTCTTTGCCGTTGTAAGTCGTCTGCAACACCAAATCGTTGATCTTCTCGCGAATCTGATCGAAATCCTTTTGCAGAATACGACGATCCACGTCGGAATTATGCCCGTTCGCGGCGGCAACCGCCAGCTCTTTCATCGATCTCAAATCATCGACAACCGACTCGAGCGTCGATTGAGCCACCTTGAGGATCGTCGAGCCGTCCTGCACATTTTGACTGTCGCGCTCGAGCACCCGAAGTTTGGCTTGCACATTCTCGCCCATCAGATATTCTGACGACCCGTCCGTCGGATCGGCTATCTTCTCGCCCGTCGAAACCTGCTTCAGATCCTTGCCGACCTCCGACAAATTCTCGTCGTATTGATGCTTGGCTTGAATCGTATTCGCATGCACTTCAATCGGCGCCGAATCGTTTGACAGCACCTGCAAAACTTTTTCCGAGTTCTGATTGGCTTGCGCCAACACCGATTGAGACGCGCTCTCGAGCGCCTTGCCGCGGTTGAGCTCGACCATTTCTTTAGCCATATCCGCATCGCGAATGATCGACTCCGCCGCCTGGATATTATTGCTGCTCGTCTCGAGATTTTCTGTCGTAAAGTCGACGCGCATGTGGAGCGCCCCGATGTCCGCCTGATGCTGCAACAGAGTGTTCACCAATCGATCGAGTACATTGACTGCTTCCTTCGCATTGCCCCGCGAATCGATCTTGAGCGTCTCGCCCTCTTCGTCGATGAGACCCAACGCCCGCGCCGACATGTTGAACAGACCGACATTCATCTTATCGTAAGCGTTCGCGCCGATTTGGAATTGGAAGCCGCCGCCGCCGTCGGTGTCGGCAAGCACTTCTTCATTCTTCCACGTGACCGTGATCCCGTCGATGAAAGTCGTCGGCTTCGACGGCAACCGCCAGTTTGACGGAGTGCTCGTCTCGCGAATCGCCGTATACGCGCTCTTATTGCCGCCGTAACCTGAATCTTCGCCGTTGATCGAGCCGATATCATGCGTGGTGAGGCGAATGCCCGTCTCTCTTTCGAGATTTTCATCGGTAAGCGCCTCGGCGCGCGCCCGCACATCTTCTACATCGTTGAATATGTAATGTGTCGACTGTTCGATCGCGCCGTTGAGGCTCCAACCGCCCGCAAGGGTTCTGGCAAATTCGTGGGCGAAATCCGACGTCGTAAGGTGAGATTTATTCGCCATGAGACGGATCATCTTGTAGCCCGTGCTGATATCGTCGGCTGTGTAATTGTACAAATCCTCGTCGGTTTGAGGAACGGGAAGGTCTTTGGTCGGATCGCCGCCGTCGAGCGCCGTCAACAAGCCCTCTCGAATGTCCGCATCTAACTGATCGTAGTTTTTGATGTTCGACATAAACACCGCGTCCGCCAAGCTCCGCGCGATCTGCCGATCCAATAAAAGCGCACCCTCTTCGGTCGAAACGCCGTTCGGATTGCGCATATAATTTTCGTCGAAGTAATTCGTATTGAAGTGCAGATCGATCGCATCGCCCGAGGCAGAAATGCTTGTCGTCACCGCCGAGTCGCCGGTATCGTCGATGTAAATATTCATCTTGTTGATCGACGACGTACTGCTTTGAAAATCCAAGCCGTAAGTGTCGCGGACGACCGCAAGCGAATCCTTGATCCACGACGAGTTGAGCGCGCGCGCCACGAGCTCCTGTTTGCTGTACTTGTTAGAGTACATCGGCGAAGAGCCGCCGTCGAGCAGGAACTTGTTGTTGAATTGGACACGCGAGTTCTGATCAATCTGATCGATCAGCGCATCCATTTCCTTCTGCAATGCCCGTCGTTCGCCGTCTGTCATGTTGACGTCGGCGGCTTGCGTCGCCTTTTCGCGCATGTGATTGACGATGTCGAGCGTCGATGAGATTGCGCCCTCCGCGATTTTCAGCATCGTCGATTCGTTTTGAATGTTCTCCGACGAGCGGTCGAGATCGCGGATCATGTGCCGCATTCGTTCCGAGATCGCAAACTGCGACGCGTCCTCCGAGGCGCTGACGACTTTTTGCCCGCTTGCCACTCGAGCCAGCGCTTTGCCGATCGTCTTGACGCTCTTGTCAAACGCGTTGAGCGCGAACGTCGTCAGATCGTTCCGCAAAATCTTCATTGCCATTTGAGTTCACACCTCCGTGTTTGTAGTAAATCCTTCTACTAATTTTTTTCTCCCGAGCGGGAGCTGTAATCCCTTCGCTAATATATCTCTTATATTGTATGACAGTCGCCGTATTCGTGTCAAGCGGCGCAAAAAATTTTTTCAAGCGCGTTTTACATTATAAAATCACGTTGCCATGCTCCGATCATCGTAATATAATCAGCGGTGGACTTATAAAATATTATTCGGAGGCAATGCGCAATGACTGATTATCCGCGTTCGAGACTGGCGGAGCGCAGACGACGCCGCGAGGCTAAAATGCGCCGCATCAGATTTTTGGTTGTTTGTTTTATTATATCGATCACATCGGTCGTTTTCTACACAGGTTTTAAATTTAATCCCTCCGAAAATCCGACCGAGGCGATCACTCCGACGCCGCAATATCAAAAACTGGGCGCGCGCACGACGATTATGCTGATGGGCGTCGACGAGCGCAAAGACGATGTCGGACGCTCCGATACGTTGATGGTCGCGTCGATCGATCCAAAATCCGATCGAGTTTCGCTGCTGTCGATCCCGCGCGATACCCGCGTCAAGATCAAAAAGCATGGTTTCGACAAGATCAATGCGGCGTATGCTTACGGCGGCGAAAAACTTTCGCGCTCGACCGTCGAGAATTTTCTCGGGATCAACATCGATCACTACGTCATCGTCGACACCAAATCGTTTGCGCGACTGATTGATGCGATGGGCGGCGTCGAGATCGACGTTGAGTCTCGAATGAAGTACGAGGATCCTTGGGACGATAACGGCGGGCTCGTGATCGATCTCAAGCCCGGGCGTCAGCACATGGACGGCGCGACGGCGATCACTTACGTCCGATATCGCGATGAGGAAGGCGATGCGGGACGCGTTCGTCGTCAACAAAAATTTATGAAGGCTTGCGCCGACAAGTTGAGCGATCCGTCGATCGTAATGCAGTTGCCCGACGTGATCAGAGAGGCGCGTCGAGCGCTTAAAACCGATCTGTCGGTCGGTGATATGCTCTCGATCGCGTCGACGCTCAAAAATGCCGACGAGTCCGACGGCGGGATCAAGACGGGCATCGTGCCCGGGCGTTGGCTTTACATCGACGACGTGAGTTATCTCGTGCCGAACATTGAGCGGCTCGGCGAAGTTGTCACGGATAACCTTGCCTTCGCTCGAAACAAAAAAATCGACGAGCACTTTGAGCTGCTTGCCGACGAGTACATTGATTCGTTGCCGTTCGATGTCGATCACGAGGTCGACGAGTACGATGAGAACGTCAACAAGGCGAAGGATCGCAAGCTGCTTGATTATCTTGATCGTCGCGAGATGAAGTTTTCAAACAGTGATGCTTAACGGGAGGTTGACCGATTTTGATTAGAAAATTATTGTCGGGCGCGGCATTGGTCGCGTTGGCGTTGACGGCGGTCGGTTGCGGAGAACAGCCCGCACCGAAGGTCGAGCCGCCGCCCGTCGAGGAGCCGGTGTCGACGGTGGAATATGCGCCGCCGACGAATGTGATGATCGCGAGCGACGACTTCTCGAATCTCTACGAGCTCGACAACGTCACGACGCCGGTCTACGATCAATATACGTTGTGGACGCGGCAGGAGATGGGCTTGCCGATGGAGGCGCCTTATCTCGAGCCGTACACCTACGAAAAAATTGCTTACCTGACGTTCGACGACGGTCCCGACGACAAAAATACTCCGGCGGTGCTCGACATTCTTAATCAGGAGGGCATCCTCGGCACGTTTTATGTGGTCGGCACGCAGGTTGAGCAATTCCCCGACATGCTTAAGAGAATTTATTCGGAGGGGCATGCGATCGGCAATCATTCATACACGCATAAGTACAACGAACTTTATCCGACGGCGTCAAATTTCCTGATCCAGTTGACGAACACCGACGATTTGATTCATGAAATTATCGGAGTGCGACCGCTGATCATTCGGGCGCCGGGCGGACGCGCGGGCATGTGGACGGACGATTATCCGCCGATGATGCAGGCTTGCGGATATTTTGAGCACGACTGGAATATCAGCTGCGAGGACGCGGCGACGGGAATGAAATTATCGGCGGCGGAGATGGTTGCGATCATCGAAAAGCAATTGGATCGCGGCGTGCGCAATGACGCGGCAATCGTGCTGTTACACTGCAACGCGGGCAAGGAAGAAACGGTTCTTGCGTTGCCGGACATCATTCGAGTGCTGCGGGAGCGCGGCTACTCATTCGGCGTGGTAACTCCGATCACGCCTCAACCGTGGTAAAAATTCGTCCGACGAAAAATTCTTATGAACTACACGATAAAACTTTTGATTGCAGTCAATATGATCCTGGTCGTTGTGCTGACTGCAGTTTATTTTTTTCTTTCGCCGCCCGAGGAGGAACGCCGTCCGAGCGGTGAGATTCAATCGGAGCGGAAAAATAATTTTGAGCAGATGCTCCGCGCGGAGTTGGGCGAGGAAGCGTCGCGATTTGCGGTGTATTTTTGGGATGCAAAGTCGGAGGAACCGATCGTATTTCAATCGCGCCCGATGAGACCGGCGAGCATGATAAAAATGTTTGTGATGGCGGCGGCGATGGCGGACGTGCGTGACGGAAAATTATCGCTCGACGAGCCGCTGATCATGACGGAGCCGAACATGGTCGGCGGCGCGGGCTCGATCGCGGGCGAGGGCGTCGGAGCGGAGGTACCGGCTCGAAAGGCGATCGAACTGATGATCGTCGAGAGCGACAACACCGCGACGAATTTGTTGATCGATCGGCTGGGGATGGAGAATCTCAATCGCTACATTCGAGAGAACGGCTACCGCGATACGATAGTCAATCACAAGATGATGCTCGAAGAGGGGCGCATGACAAATCTGTCGTCGGTGAATGATCTCGGGGAATTGTTTCGACGGATATATCGGCATGAGTGCGTTGACGAGACGCGGGATATGCTGATGATTGATTATCTGTTGAAACAGGAGGACACGGATTGCTTCCCGAGTGCATTGCCGCTCTGGAATATTGCGCATAAGACGGGGGAGGTCGCGGGGCTGTATGACGACGGAGGAATATTTTACGGTTCGGCGGGCGATTTCGTGTTGGTGATAATGAATGACGACATTGAAGGGCGGGAGGACACGATCGATCGAATGAAGGCGATCGCGATTCGCGCCGCTCAAAGCATACAATAAATTTATCCGCCCGCCTGCTGCCCTTCGGATTGACGGAAAAAATTTTTTCATTCCCCACCCACCCATGAAAAAATTTTTTTCAAAATAAGAGGCGCCGGCGGCGCCCCAATAAACGCCCCATTTTCCCTTGACGAGAACCGTGATTGAAGGAGGCAAAATCAAGGTGGCTGCAAGAAAGACGACCCGCACCAAGAAAAAGGTTCGCAAGAATGTCGAATACGGCGTGGCGCACATCAGCTCCACGTTCAATAATACGATCGTGACTCTCACCGATAAAGCCGGCAACGCTCTGTCGTGGGCGAGCGCCGGCGGGCTCGGCTTCCGCGGCTCGCGCAAGTCGACGCCGTTTGCGGCTCAGATGGCGGCGGAGACCGCTGCCAAGGCTGCAATGGAGCATGGGCTCAAGCAGGTCGAGGTCTACGTAAAAGGTCCCGGCGCCGGACGTGAGGCGGCAATCCGCTCGCTCCAGGCTACCGGTCTCGAAGTCAATATGATTAAAGACGTCACGCCGATCCCGCATAACGGCTGCCGTCCGCCCAAGCGCAGAAGAGTTTAATCGGAGGTGCATTCATTTTATGGCAATCGACAGAGTACCTGAATTGAAACGCTGCCGCGCACTCGGGATCGAGCCGGCAGTGATCGGACGCTCGCGTCAATCGAAGCGGCAAGTCCGTCGCACCAACCGCAAGGTCAGTGAGTACGGATTGCAGCTCCGCGAAAAGCAGAAGGCAAAATTTATCTACGGCGTGCTCGAGCGCCAGTTCCGCAATTACTACGAGAAGGCGAAAAAGATGCCGGGCGTCACGGGTGAGAATCTGTTGACGCTGCTCGAGCGCCGGATTGATAATGTCGTGTTCAGACTCGGGCTGGCGAATACCCGTCGTCAGGCGCGGCAGATCGTCACGCACGGACATATCACCGTCAACGGCAAGCGCGTCGATATTCCGTCGGCGCTCGTCAAGGTCGGCGATCAGATCGCGGTGTGCGAGAAGAGCTCGACCAACGAATTTTTCAAGGCGCTCAAAGAAACGAACAATGCGCTGTCGGCTCCGGCGTGGCTGGAGGCTGATCAGGCGAATCTCAAGGGCAGTGTCACGCGTTATCCGACGCGCGAGGAGATCGATGTGCCCGTCAACGAACAGTCCATCATCGAATTGTACTCCAGGTAATCCGTGAGTCGGTTTGACAGTTTTAAAAACCGACGGGAGGAATTTTTTAGATGATTGACATCGAAAAACCGAAAATCGAAGCGGCGGAACTCTCCGACGACGGGCGGTTCGGACGATTCGTCTGTGAGCCGCTCGAGCGCGGCTACGGTCATACGATCGGCAACAGCCTGCGTCGAATGCTCCTCTCTTCGCTCGAGGGAGCCGCCGTCACGTCGATAAAGATTGAAGGCGTCCTCCACGAGTTCTCGACAATCCCCGGCGTCCGCGACGATGTCACAAACATTGTCCTCAACATCAAGCAGTTGTGCCTGCGAATGACGAGCGACGAGGCGAAGACGATTCGCATTGATGCGGAGGGCGAATGCGAAGTCACCGGCGCCGATATCATCTGCGACTCCGACGTCGAAGTCCTGAACACCGACCTGCACATCGCAACGCTGAACGATCTCGGCAAGTTGCATATCGAGATGCGGGTTGAGCATGGGCGCGGCTACGTGCCTGCGGAGAAAAATAAAAAGCCCGACGATGTGATCGGGACGATTCCGATCGATTCGCTGTTCAGCCCCGTCGAGCGCGTCAAATATTATGTGCAAGATACGCGCGTCGGCAATGTCATGGATTATGACAAGCTGATTCTCGAGGTGTGGACGAACGGGGCGCTCAAGCCGGACGAGGCGGTGTCGAAGGCGGCGAGCATCCTCGTGATGCATCTGAAGTTGTTCCAGAATATGGACGGGCTTCCCGAGGAGGTCGAGGAGGAGCAACCGACATTCATTGAAGAGTCGACGGACGAGACCGAAAAGACGCTCGAGATGACGATTGAAGACCTTGACTTGTCGGTGCGGTCGTTCAATTGTCTGAAGCGCGCGGGGATCACGACGGTCGCCGATCTGGTCGAGAAGTCGGAGGACGAGATGATGCGGGTGCGCAATCTCGGGCGCAAGTCGCTCGATGAAGTCAAAAAGAAACTCGACGAGCTGCATCTGAGTCTGCGGCAATCCGAAGAAATATGAAATCCCGCCCGCCCACTCGTAAAAAGCGGGGAGCCGCCGACGCGGGGTGGGAACCACGAAATTTGTTGGGCGCCAACCGCTGTGGGTGGGAGCGTCGGCGGCGCCCTTATAAAAAATAAAAAGGAGGTTGAGATCATGAGCCATAGAAAACTCGGCAGGAACTCCGGCGCGCGCCGCGCTCTCATCAAGAGCCTGCTGATAGCGTTCTTCACTCACGAGCGGATTGAAACGACGGAAGCTCGAGCCAAAGAACTTCGCAAATTCGCCGAAAAACTCATCACGCTTGCAAAAAAAGGCGATCTCGCCGCGCGTCGTCAGGCGATCTCGATGACCGGCAATGATCAGATCGTACATAAAATCTTCGAGGAGATTCCCGATAAATATTCCGATCGCGCAAGCGGCTATACTCGGATCGTAAAATTGAGCCCGCGTCAGGGCGATGCGGCTCCGATGGTGCTGATCGAACTCGTATAAAAATTAAAGGGGCGCTGCCTTCCGGCGGAGCCCCGTTTTTTTTGTCCCGATCATTCTCGGAGAAATTTTTTATATGGGCGCCGCCAACGCCCCCGCCCTCCAATGTCGGCGCCCAACGGAGGATAGCATGCCCACCCGCGTTGGCAGCGCCTATTCTTCCGCGCGGAGCGCCCGCAGGACGGCGGCACTGCCCTCAATCGATTAAAGGGCGGGCGGGGCGGGATTAGATTTTAGAAGTCGGCGAGGGCAAAAATTTTATCCAATTGCTCCCGCTCGAGAGTGTCAAGATGCGAAAGATCATTCCGCGCGCGATACACCAACTCTAACACGTCCCAATCCGATTGCGAAAACACTTTGACATTCCCGCCGTAGTAATGCAGATGCCTCAACTCCATATCCCAAGCATCGTCGAGCACCTTGCCGAACTCGTCAGTCCTAGGCAATAATTTTTTCAGCTCGAGCAGATTCCGCGCTATCAATTTTTCCCGCACCGTCTCGACGATCGGCAGCGCGAATTGTATTTGCGTCTCCCACACCGCTCGATCGTATTTCCGTCGAGGATATTCCAAGCCGAGTACTTCTTCGACCAGCCGCCGCCCGTCCGAATATAAATCCGCACGCGCCAAATTTTTTGCCGCCACCGCCGACGTGCCCGCCAATTTCGCCGTCAACGTCGCCGTGTACAGTTTTTCCGTCTGATTCAGCCGCGCCGATTCCATCAGATTGATCGCAAAGAACTGCACATCATACGGCGTGATGAAGTCCGTCAAGCGAAACGTAAATTGCGACGGCAGCTCCGGCGTAAAAAATATCACCGTGCCTTTGCCCGCGTCCTCAAAACGATTGAAGTCGCTGATCACCTCCGCCAACCACGTCGCACGCCCTTCGACTTTCACCAGCAACACGTAGCCCGATAAGATTTTTTTTCGCGCGACATCCGTCATCAACGAGCCGCTCAATAAGTCTGGCATGTAATGCGGCTCGTAGCGCTCGACCAGCGTCGTCACGAACTCATCTGCCGACTCCCCCGTCGATAACTGTAAGCGCTCGAGCACCAATGAATAATTCCGGCGCTGTATTTCGTCCATGAAGATCGTCAAAAACCCTTCCACATCCGACGCCTCGATGTCCACCGCCAACGCATGATTTTGTTCCGCCTCTCGCCCGAGCGTTTTCATGAAGCGGCGCGCGCCCGGCACTCGATCCCACCATTCTTCCAACTCCGTCCGCGTCAGCGATTCTAAGTTTTCATGCATTCGTCCGCACCGCCTTACACTCCGTCAAACGTAATTCCAACGTTTGTTCATTGCTGCCGAACATGTATCGATACTCCCGCCGATAAAATTCGTATGTATCTCCCGCGCGTCGAAATAATTTCAGCGCGATCAGTTCTTCGATCAATAACTCCATTTGCTCGCCGCTCATCGCCGCCAGATCGTCTATATCATTCGCCAGACATATTTCCTGCAACCGAAAAAGGGTCGTGTGCGGATCGTTGTAATACATCGGCGCATACGCCAGCGCCAGCATCATCACGTAGTAATAATCATCTCGCCCGTCCTGCAACACGCGCTTCATCATTCCCTCGAGCGAAATTTTCATCCGTTTCAAAAATTCGTCGTCGAAGTCGTACGGCGGATTACTCGTCGCGTCAAATTTTTTTTGTTCATATCCGTCCGCGATCGCCTCAACTATTTGCCCGCAATAATATCGCAACATCGCTGGATTGTAATTCGCGCGCAACCAGACGCTGCGCATCACGTCGACGTCCGGCACACGCAAGCCCAAATAATTTAGCGGCTCCACCGTCAAACGCGTCGCCTCCTCCGCCGTCAACGGTCGAAGGCGCACTGCGGAATCATTCAACGACAAGCCGTGATGCGCCGTCACGATATATTTGAATCGCCCCGAATATTCCTTTGCCAATTGCGCCATCGGCTCCAAATTTTTGTCGAGCTTTGCGATCATCAAATTGACGTCGAAAATCGCGATCACCTTGCGAACGTCATCCGAACTCAACCGCTCGATCACCTCCGCGCGGAGCCGCTCAACATCCGTGCCGTCCGAGCAAATCACATAAATATCCTCGTCCGGCTTATGCTCGAGCGCAATTAACTGCTCCAATAGCGCCGTCTTGCCGAGCTGGCGTCCACCGATCAAAAACGTCGCGCCGTTGATGTTTCGCAGTTCCTCCAGCTCGCGCTCCCGACCAACGAAAAGTTCGTCCGAAGACTCCTCGAACGGATTGACATTCGCAAACGGAAGCGCCGCCTTCAACAGCCGTTCGCGCCGCTCCGATTGCTCGAACGCCGTCAAGTACACCGCCAGCAATCGATCGATCACGATTATATTTTTCAGTTCCGCGCGGAGCCGCATCGCTTGCGCCAACTTTCGGCGGTCGGCGAGACTCAACGCCATATTCAAAATACAGAGCAACCCGCACGTCCGACGCTCAACCGCCCGCAATCGTTCAAGCAACTGCTCAAGTGTCAGAGGATAGTGCACACAGACAACGTCAAGCCCGTCCGTCCGCAACCGACTGTTGAACAGCGCAATCGGCACGTCGCACGGCGCGCCAGTGAACGTCGCGTGAAACATCAAGTGGTCGTTTGACAGCTTGCGAATCGGCTCGAGCACCGCGCCCTCGAACGACAGATGTTTTAAAAAGAGCGGGAACAAAGTTTGTTTCGACGAGGCGTTTTGCCACGCGTCGGTGAATTCGAGCAATTGTTTGTCTTTCATATCGCGCTTGAGCCCGATTAAAATTTTTTCGAGCGAATCATTTTTATGCTTAACGCAAACGTTGAATATCGACTCGTAAGCGCTCAAAAAATCCTCGAGCCCGTTGACATCAAAATTTTTTACAAACACACCATCGTTGATGCAATCCTCCGCCACGTTGAGCCGACCGCACTCGATCAAATTTTCGACCAGCGCCTGATTTTCCGGCTCCACTTCATTCAACCGCGCGCGCAATTCTTTGACGTAAGGTTCCATGCCCAGGTTGATCCCGAAGTTGAGCGCGTCGATGAATCTCTCGAACAGCCCCGCATTGCGCGTTTCGCTGAAGTGATGCAGCGCCGTCGCCGACACCATTTCGTAATAATCCGCCTCACCGGGATTGAGCAACCGCCCGTAATTTTGATCGAGCACCATTTTTTTTATAAACCCGTAGTGAAGAATATCCAGTCGCTTGTCAATTTGAGCGCTCATCACCGCGCGGAGCCTCTGTCGTTCCTCTGCAGGGCGCGTCAACTGAGCGCCATAATTTTTCTCGAGCCGATCGATTATCCCTAAGTCATATGTTCGCACCGCCGTCTCGTACGCCGCCTTCAATGCCTCGTCCGGCGTCAAGCCCATGAGCGCACGCTCGTATTCGACCAGCCGATGCGCAAAAGAATATCGCGCCGCCCCCCGATCGTACGGATCCGGCAAATCTTTCGAGGTCAATTCGATATATTTTGAGCCGAGCAGACAATCTCGATAGAACAGCGTCGACTCCTCACCCGCGATGTCCGAGCGCAATTGTTTTAGTGAGAGCATCAATACCGAAGGCGCAATCAAATTCACGCTGAACTCGTGTTGAATATTCGACTCGAACTCCGCGCGGATCACGTCGAAGAGTGCAAGCGCCTCCGTCTTCGATGCCGAGCTGTCGTCGCCGAGCGAGTCAAGTTTCCTCCGCGCAATCGCATACGCCCTCAACGCCGCCAACGCCTTTTCAAGCAAGTTCGTCTGTCGAGTTCGCTCATTGCCCATGAAATTTTCGCTCTTGTGCGAGTCGACCTTTATACTCTCCCAAATGTCGTCGAGATAAGCATCGATTTTTTGAGGCGCAAAAATTTTTTCGCTCGAGATGCTTTCGTCGTCGAGCGGCAAAGCAAGGAACGACGAATAAAATTTTGTTATGTCGTCCGTGGTCACGCCATCGCGATCGATCATTCGCCGCAATTCCGCTCCCGTATCGAACAGCCTGTAGACCAATGCCTTTACGCGCGGGTGACGGAGCTTTTGTTTCAAATTGCTGTCCGCGCGGAGACTTGCCAAGCTCAAATCCGCTTCCGCGCGACGTAATTGCTCCCGCACGCCCGCGTGATCGATGTGGAGTGAGGCGGCGAATGACGCATTTGTTTTTTCGGTGAACGCCTTAAACAGTGAGATCAATTTTTTTATCGACGGACACATTTTGAGCGCCGCGTTCGTTTTGTCTGACAGCAATTGCGCCTGTTGACTGCGTAATTCGTAAATCGCATTCAAATCCGGCGCATAAGATTTTATCATGACGAACATCGTCACGTAAAAACCCTTCAAATAATCGGGGTCGAGTTGAGCGAGCGGCGTCGGGCGCGAAAAAAATTCGTTGCAGAACTCCAACGGCACAAATTCATGCGAATCCGAACGCGCCAACGGATCATTCAATGCCGTCGCAGTCAACATCGTCAAATCCTTCGTCCAATCCATGTCGTCGAGCCCATCACACAGGCGCAACTCCATCAATCCGCGCGCCGCATTGCCCTTGAGGAACATCACCGTCGCATTGATCAGAATACGCTCGAGATCGATATCTATAAGCGCGCCGAGTTCGGTCGGCAATTGAAATCGGGCGAAAACATCTTCGTCAGCAACCGTCGCCTCATCCACCGACGGCGGAGGCTCTTCATCCACCGTCGACGGAGGCTCTTCATCTACCGACGATGGAGGTTCTTCTTTCTCAGATGGAGGCTCTTCATTTTCCGACGGCGGCTCTTCTTTTACAACTGCCTCATCGTTTTTCAGAGGCTCAGATTTTTTTTTAAGCATCAATTGATGTTCTTGAAATTCCTGCGGATTAAAGGAATATTGCGTATCAGCGGACGGCGAAAACAGATCGCCCTGCGTTTTTATATTCGGCTTGCCCGATTCGCCGTCGTCCTCATCCGTCTTTTTGCGACGCCTCTTGCGCCTTTTGATGTACTTTTTCTTGTACTCGGCGAATGTATTAAATTCATTTTCGTTGATATACGTCCACAGCTCGGCAACATCATATTCATCGCCATCACTACCGACAATTTTTCCGTCGATCCGGATCGCAAACACATTCTTCACGCCCGTCTCCTCGAACAAGCGAAACCACGGAGTCAATTGCGCGCCTTTGAGCGTCGTGCAAAGCAGCAATGCCCGAACGTGGTGCCCTTCCTCCTCCTCACTCTGCAAATTTCGGATCGTCACTATCAATTGCTCCAACCAATTCGATTCAAACAACATCAACGCTATCGCATAATACACTTGCGTTGACGACTCTTGTATCGGGCGCACTCGAAAACGAAATTGTGACACGTCACTTTCCACGTTGAATTTTTTGCTGTCGAGTCTCAAGATGTTGAGGACTTTCAACACCGTAAATTTCCTCATCCAATGCGAAATACTTTGTTTCGACGATTTTTTCAAGCTGGATTTTCCATCGGACAACATCTTCGTCAGCAACTCATGTCCGTAGTCGTTGATGTAGTAAAACGATTGCCCCTTCCAAAAAAATTTATCCGCCACTTGTATTTGATACAGCCTGTCGATGATCACCGCACCGATGTTGTGCGGATCGGATTGCTCGAGCGTGATCGTCGAGATCAATTCGATCCGTCTCTCTGTCAACCGTCTCAACACCGAGCGAAATTCCGCCTCTTTACCTCCGCCGAACCCTTTCAACTTGCTCTGAAACGCTTTCGTCGACAGACGTTTTTTTACTTCGCGCGCCTCGAACTCGAACTCCGAATCATCGGCAAGTAAACCCTCGACTTTGAGCCCCGCCTTGTCGATCACATCTTTTAATTTCTCGACCGCCGAAATTTTTTCCGGCTCCTGCGCCTCTTCCTCCGCGTCGAACGAAAAACTCAACGCCCGATCCATCAGCAGATAAATCAACGTAATATCTTGGAAGGTGTCCTTGAAAAGATCATGTACCTTCGCAATTTCCTCCGACGACGGTTTTTCTCTCGCGCGGATAATTTTTGCTACGTACTCAAATTTGAGCCCTTCGCTGATAAATTCTTCGGCGCCGTTTTTTTCGCCGCGCGCCAAAAGTTTTCGCGCCGAGAACATTAATTTGTTGGCGGTCTCAATCTCCGTTTCTTTTTTCGAGCGACACTTTAACTCGCTGAATTGGTTCAACACGATTTTCAATTCATTGACGGAGTGTTTTATTTCCATGTTGTGGAGCGCGGCGTCAAGTTTATCGACACTTTTAGATGAGACGGCGCCTTTTATCTCATCGACGGCGGCGAATTGCGATTGGATGTCGATGATCTCCTCGAGCAAATCATGAACCTCGTCGGAGTCGGCGTCGACGAACAAATTTTCATCGAGCGCCTTGACAATTTCTGTTAAAATAGGTTTAAGTTTTGTGCGCGACGAAGTCATTTCGCCGAACAAATCTTTCAGGGCGGCGATTGCCTCGCCCTTGTTGGTGCTATCCAAATTATCACCTCGCAATTTTTTGGGATTGATGAAAACATTCGACAGACGGCAACAAAATCCTGTAGAATCGGCTGGACGAAAATTTTTTCGACGGGAGTTGAAGTTGATGATTGTTTACATGGTCGAGCACGGAAAATATTTTTCGGTGCGGGACGCGTTGAAGAATGAATTTAAAATTCCGCGCGGATTGTACGTTAATCTGACGAATCGGTGTGATAACGACTGCGTGTTTTGTTTGCGACGGACGAAGGAGATGATGAAGGGCTCGAGCTTATGGCTGGAGCGGGAGCCGACGGTTGAAGAAGTGATTGACGAACTTCGCTCGGTGCCGTGGGCGGCGGTGAGTGAGGTTGTGTTTTGCGGCTTCGGAGAGCCGACGCTTCGCTTGAAAGAACTGCTCGAGATATTGAGATGGATCAGAGAAAATCATGCAGGGGTGCTGACGCGGTTGAATACGAACGGGCTCGGGGAATTGGCGCATGGGCGGGAGATCGCGGCGGAGTTTGACGGATTGTTGGACGTGGCGTCGATCAGTTTGAACGCGTCGACGGCGGAAAAATATTATGCGTTGACGCGGTCGAGTTATAGGATAAAATCATTTGAGGCGATGCTTTTGTTTGCGGAGCACATGAAAAAATTTGTGCCGACGGTGGTGCTTTCGATCGTCGACAAAGTGAGCTCGGAGGAAGAAATAGAACGATGCCGCGAATTATGCTCCGCGCGGAATTTGACGTTGCGGGTTCGTCCATTCGAGCGGTGAGCGGGGAGGTAAGGTCATGAAAATTTATCGCGATACCAAAATTTATGTGATGTCGCCCGCCGGAGTGCCGAGCGGCGGACCCGAACTTCTTCATCAACTCGCGTCGAAACTGATCCGCATGGGCATCGACGCGTATATGTACTACGTCCCGCCCGACTTCCCCGAGCCGATCCCGCCGACGTATCGAAAGTACTGCCTCCGATTTGTGCGCAATATCTGTGACGAGCCGCATAACGTGTTGATTTTGCCTGAAACGCAAAGTCCGGCGCTCTATCGCTACAAAAATATACAGCGCGTTTTTTGGTGGTTGAGCGTCGACAATTATGTGCGCAGCGTCGTCGGCATCATGAACCGTTTCGCGGAAAATAATCCGTTGAGCCCGATGCCAAAATTTTTTTGTTTCAACGGTTTTGCGGACGAGTCGATCGAGCATTGGGTGCAATCGGAGTATTCTCGACAATTTATCATGCTAAACGGCGTGAGCGAGTCGAAAATCAAACGCGTGCGGGATTATTTAAATCCGACATTCTTGACGCGGTCATCGACGATCGATTTGTCGGCGAAAATGGATTTGATTGCCTTCAATCCGAATAAGGGATTAGCCTTCACGCGAAAATTGATGGCGGCAGCGCCGGAGCTTCGGTGGTATCCGATTGTAAACATGACTGTCGAGCAGGTACAAGAATTGTTGGCGCACGCGAAAATTTATATCGACTTCGGCAATCACCCGGGGCGCGATCGGATTCCGCGCGAGGCGGCGGTGTCGGGCTGCGTTATCATAACGGGGCGGCGCGGTTCGGCGGCAAATCCGATCGATGTGGCGATTGACGACTCGTTTAAATTTGACGACACCGACGAGAACATTCCGTTGATCATCGAGCGCATCAAAAAAATTTTTGCCGATTTCATACCGGAGCTGATCAAACAAAAATCGTACCGCGCGGAAATTTTGAGTGAGCCGGAAATTTTTGCGCGCGAAGTCGAAAGCGCCTGTGACTTCGTCGAGCCGGTTGCTCGTCCACAACACGTCGCCGTCCTCCAAAATATAACTCTCGAAAAAAATTTTCGGGCGTTCCATCAGATGACTGCATCGTTGCCGAATCTCAAATTGGATTTCATTGTTGATGATGCGCTGTCAAATGGGGGGGGGGCTGTCTGCATGATCATTGAAGGCGGTCGAGCGGCGGAAAATAATTTTTCGCAGTTCAACGCGACGCCGATCATCTCGACGAAAGAGGCGGCGTTCCTCTACAAAGAAGGGCGCATCGAAAAATTTATTCTCTATGATCTGAGCGAAGACGAGCGCGCCAGAGTGATCGATGCCGTCAACAAAATCGGCGTTCGTAACGACGATCTGTTAAGTCTCAACAGCCCGAGTACGTAAAAAATTTTTGGAGGCAACATCATGAAAAATTTTAAAATCGCGGTGATCGCGGGCGACGGGATCGGTCCCGAAGTCATTCAATCCGGCGTCGACGTGTTGAAGGGAGTCGCCGCACTCGACAAAACTTTTTCCGTCGAGCTCGAGCATTTTCCCTACGGTTGCAATTATTATCTCGAGCACGGTTGCATGATGCCGCCCGACGCTCTCGACCGCTTGAAAAAATTCGACGCGATTTATCTCGGCGCGGTCGGCGATCCCAAGGTGCCCGATAACATTTCTCTCGGCGGACTTCTTCTGCCCATCCGTCAAAAATTCGATCAGTATATCAATCTCCGCCCCGTCAAACTGCTCAACGGCGCTCCCTGTCCTCTCGTCGGCGTCAAGCCCTCCGATATCGATATGATTGTCGTGCGCGAAAACTCCGAAGGCGAATACGCCAACGTCGGCGCCCGCCTCTATCCAAACACTCCCAACGAGATCGCGCTTCAGACCGGCGTCTTCAGTCGGCGCGGCTGCGAACGCGTCATGCGTTATGCCTTCGAGCTCGCCCGTCGATCAAAAAAATCCGTCACGAGCATCAGTAAGGGCAACGCTCTCGGATATTCGATGGTGTTCTGGGATCAAATTTTCGACGAGACCGGTCGCGAATATCCCGACGTCGAAACTCATAAACTGCTCGTCGATGCCGCCGCCATGTTCTTCGTCCGCGATCCCAAGCGCTTTCAAGTGGTCGTCACGTCAAATTTATTCGGCGATATTTTGACTGATCTCGGCGCGGCGATCGCCGGAGGAATGGGGCTCGCCGCAGGCGCCAATCTCAATCCTGAAAAAAAATATCCGTCGATGTTCGAGCCGATCCACGGCTCCGCTCCCGATATCGCAGGCAAATCGATCGCCAATCCGCTCGCCGCCATATGGAGCATCGCTCAAATGCTCGAGTTCTTCGGTTATGATCAGTGGTCGTCGAAAATCATCAACGCCATCGAAAAATTATTGGTCGAGAAAAAAACTCTCACCCCCGATCTCGGAGGCTCCGCGCGGACCGAGCAGATAGCCCCCGCACTCCTCGACATCATTTCCGATTAATCCCGTCTTCGGGAGCGACGATTAGAGGGCGCCGTCGACGCTCCCACCCTCCGAGCACGGCGCCCAACAGAGGTCGGCATGCCCACCCGCGCCGAC
>CALGGP010000007.1 GCA_937915885.1 uncultured Selenomonadales bacterium
ATACGCAGAAATACACTGAATACGTTACCGGGATCTTAGCTTCGGAGAAAGAGATCGTTAGGGCTATTCACGAAGAATATGTAAACATGAAGAACGGTCAGATCGGTATTCTTGAGGCTTTTAAGCAGTGTGAACAGAGATACTCCGATGCTTATGATCAGTTTTCTCTCTGCAGTAAGGAACTGAAGGAAGTCAAAGATCTCCTCAATACGAATTCCGAAGATGCCTGTGATACCGTCTGTCTGGATTGTCCGTATGGTAAATGCCTGGAGGATGACTGTCCGGTGCATCTGGTTCGGCATCATATGGATTATGTGAAAGATGGCGAAGAGGAGGACGGCCCAAATGAACCATGATGATTCTCACTACGGGCGGCGGTAGTTGCGTAGATTAATGAAAAGGAGGAATAAGCGTGAAATTAAGCATTGATATTGATGATGCCGAACTCAACGAAGTCATTACCAGCGGCATCAAAGGACTGAGCACCGAAACAATTACTGATCTGGCGAAGGAGGCCCTCAATTCCTATCTTCAGACAAACGAAGGAATTGAAGGAGTTATCTTTGAGGATACAACCTTCGTCGATTTATTTGAAGAGCTTCCTGCGGATGTTACTTTATTGCCTGGTGCTGTGATACCTCATTTATTGTTTACCAAAAGAGGTCTCACTATAAGCGTCTACAACTACAATAAAAATTTTAATGATACTTGTAAAGAAATTGTCAACGGCATGTACAATTGGTGGGTCGAGAGTGCGCTCGATCTCATCGAAGAATCCTACGGTCTAAGTTTTGATAACATTACTTTAGATTTATATTTCGAGAACAAACCCGATTCAGGTCGATATGCTGCTACCGGTGGTAATGCCTTTTCACATGAAATGATTATTAACATTGCTCATTTAGATTCACTTGTGTCGTTACTTTATAATCCCAATGGTAATACTAAAAATGGTATCCGTTATAATTATTTTGATAGATTGTTGTCACATGAATTGACGCATGCCGCTTTACAGTGTAACGTAACATCCGGGATGTGGCTGTCCTTTCCCCAATTTTTTTCCGAGGGGATAGCAGAACTCACTGCAGGTGGCGATGATATATTCGGTGCGGATATTAATACGTCAGCGGATTATATAAGAAACACCGTAGGAGATTCAACAAAACTAAAATCAAAAGTCAATTTAAACGATTATGACACTGAAGATCTTGAATCCTATGCTGCCGGATACGTTTTCCTGCGCTGGCTCGCAAAGACGGTGTCCGAGTCGCTCGCGGCAGACGAAAAATCCGTTCCGGAACTGTCGTATGCCTTCGCCGAAAATCCCGCCAATTCGATAACCGTCGAAGATCATTATATCTTCATCGACGCCTCCAACGTCACTCACGGGCTCAACCTTACCGGCAACGCCAAGGACAATCAAATGTTCGGCACCGTTTACGACGACACTCTCCGAGGCTTGGACGGCAACGATCTCCTCAGCGGAGGCTACGGCGATGATGTTCTGTTCGGCGGCAACGGCGACGATACTTTGAATGGCGGCGACGGTAATAACACGCTCACGGGCGGCGAAGGCAACGATGTGTTCTTCTATGACGGAGGCAATGTACTCATCACCGACTACGAACCCGGCAAAGACATAATAAAATACACCGAGAAATCAACCGTCCATTGGAAAGCCGAGGGCAATGATCTCATCATTACACTCGATGCTTACGATTACGGAAAAATAACCGTCAGGAACGGCAACGGTGTTGATGTTTCTGAAGTCGGTCCCGATAATGAAGCTGTAATACTTTACGATGGAGATGATGGAGCTAAATTTATTGGCAACAGTAAAGGTAATGCTCCAACTCTCGGCTCGGGGAATGCAACCGCATACGGCAACGAAGGCGATGATACCATCCACGCGTCGACGGGCTACACTACCGTTTACGGCGGTCCCGGCTCCGATGTGTTTGTCAATACCGGCGGTCACGATCTCGTCATGGACTACACCACCGACGACAGGATCAAAATCGAAAACGGTTGGCTCAGCAGCTCCGTCACCAGCGGCAATGATATTATCCTTTACACGACTTATTACGGCACCGGTTGGTACTCCTACTATCGATATAACGGCAGCATCACCCTTAAAAATGCCGCCGGCAAATACGTCAACTTCGTCGGCACCGATGATCGCTCAACCCTTTACTCCGCCGACAATAACTCCATCCTTAAATCGCACTCGAGCGCGGCATCTACTCTGACCTCTTTCGGCGACAATTCGACCGTCAGCGGCAATGACGGCAACGATCGGATTTATAATTACGGTTATCATGCCGTTATCGACGGCGGCGCGGGCTTCGATGTGATCAGAATAATGGAGAATGCAAATAACTCAACCGTCAGCGGCGGCAAGGACAATGACGATATCGATCTTTATTCCAATCAAAATACGATCCTTTATACCTACGGCGACGGCGACGATGTAATTTACGGTTTCAACGAGACCGACGTGCTCAAAATCGACGGCGCGTTCAGCACTCTTGTCAGCGGCGAAGATGTAATAGTTTCAGTCACTCGCGCGGCGACCAATCGACAGTTGTCCGCCGACTACGACGGCGATGCACTTGACGACGAGACCGCAGACGCCGTCGACGGCACCATCAGTTTGCTGTATGCGGCGGGGCTCAACCTCAACATCGTCGGGAACGAGGCAACCGTCGAAAATACGGTCGTCAATGACGGTACCGACCTCGACGACAATCTCCGCAATTACGATGACAATGCATTGTTCGACGGCGGCGAAGGCGATGATACTCTCGTCAACAACGGCAGCAACTCGACTCTGCGCGGCGGCGACGGCAATGATTATATCGATTCGCCGCTCATCAGCACCGAAAAAAATATTCTCGACGGCGGCGCGGGCGACGATACAATCAAAAATTCTTCGTCCGATTCGACAATCAGGGGCGGCGACGGCAACGACTCAATCATCAATAATCTCGGCAATACCGTTTCGATTGACGGCGGGGCGGGCGACGATTATATTGCCGACCTTTGGAGCATGGGCGCGACGATCCGCGCGGGCAAGGGCAATGACACGATCTATTCAAATAACTCGGCGGAGCTGATTATGTATTCGAGCGGCGACGGCAGCGATGTAATTTACGGCGCCGACACCGACACCACGTTGCAGATCAGCGGCAATTATAATATCGAGCCGGACGGCGACGATATGATTGTCAGGATCGGCTCGGGCTCGATCGCGCTTAAGAATATGAGCGATAAGCCCGTCAACGTCAACGGGATCGTGTTGCCTGCGGGCGTCAGTCTCAATAAGAAGGCGACAAAACTCACCGTCGCAAATCCGTTCGGCGGCACGCTCAATGTCGCGGATTACTCCGATAAAGTTAAGACCGTCAACGCGACGAAGGCGGGCAATGCGATTGCGCTCGTCGGCAATGATTTGAACAATGTGATCAAGGTCGGAGCGGGCGGCAGTTCGCTCGACGGAGGCGCGGGCAACGACAAACTTTGCGGGAATAACGGCGGCGTCGATCATTTTTACTACACCGCCGACGGCAGCAATGATGTCATCAGCAAATACAAGGCGGGGCAAGATTATATTCATATCGACGCGGCGATTGAGGGGGTCGAAGTCAAGGGCTCGAAGGTGATCTTTACGATTGGCGACGGCACGTTGACTGTCAAAAATGCCGCAAAAAAAGAGATGCGGCTCGTCGATGCCGAAGGGGAAGTGACGACGTATCGATTTACGAAGGAGAATAATGATCTTGCCTCCGCGCGGATCGAAGAGAGTGATCAGTTGTCGGCGAGCGGCTATTGGTTTATGGACGATCAGCCGATGAACGATGATCAAAATCTGTCGCAAATAATTTCGAGCGAGTGTGCGCTTGATTTGTCGACGGAGTTCAGCTCCGAATTGTTTAAATCAACGATTCCGATTGTAGCTCCTCAACGGATCAACGACGCCAGCGTCCAATAAAGAACCGAGCAAGGGGGCGCCGAGCTTCGGGGGCGGGAGGCGGTTGCCTCCAATTTTTTGCCGCTCGTCAATAGAGCAATGGGGCGCCGTCGGCGCGGGTGGGAACTGCTATCAAAAGTTGGGCGCCGAGCTTCGGGGGCGGGAGCGGCGGCGGCGCCCTCATAAAACAGGCGGCGCCAGAATTTTTTCCGCTCCTCAACGGATCAGCGCCGCCAGCGTCCGATAAATTTCCTCCGGCTCGATCGGCTTCGACAGATGCGCGTTCATTCCCGCTTGAGTGGTCTGCTGTACATCTTCGTCAAACGCATTCGCCGTCAACGCTATGATCGGAATCGTCTTTGCGTCTTCGCGCCCCGAACTTCTGATCCGTCGCGTTGCCTCTAAACCGTCCATCACGGGCATGCGCATATCCATCAGCACCGCGTCGTAATACCCCGACGGTTGAGCGTTAAACATTTCGACGGCGCGTTGTCCGTTTTCGGCGTGCTCGACCGTCATCCCGCGCATCTTGAGCACTTCGATCATGATCTCCGCATTCACGGCGACGTCCTCCGCCAACAGGATACGCCGCCCCGCTAAATCGATCTGTCGCGTCGACGTTTCGGATTGTTGCTCCGACGAAGGCGCGACAATATTTTTTTCCGCGCGCTCGAGCGTGATCACGACGGTGAAGGTCGTGCCCACGCCCTTTTCGCTGTCGACCGAAATATCGCCGCCCATCATTCCGACTATGCCCTTTGTGATCGCCATGCCCAGCCCCGTGCTGCCGTATTTATTATTCGCCGACGAATTTTCCTGACTGAACGCCTCAAAAATTTTGGGCAGATATTCTTTGCTCATGCCGATCCCCGTATCTTTGATCGTAAATCGGAGCGTCGACTTGCGATCGGACGCGGAAATTTCCTCCGCCTGCAACGTCACCGTACCGCCCGTCGGCGTAAACTTCACCGCGTTGCCCAAAATATTTATCAGCACCTGCCGAATTTTGACGCTGTCGCCTATATAATAATCCTTCAGCCCGTCGCGCGTTTGACACTCGTAATTCAAGCCCTTATCGCGACATTGACTGCCGACGATCACATTCACCTGCTCCAACATTCGCGCGAACGAAAACTCCTCGTTCTTCAGCACGGTGCGCCCCGACTCGATCCGGCTCATGTCGAGCACCTCATTGATGATGCTCAACAGATGCTCGGCGGACGCGCCTATTTTTTCCAAATGATCTCGAGTGATGTTGGGGATGTCATGATTTTCGAGCGCAATCCGATCGAGCCCGATGATTGCGTTCATCGGCGTCCTGATTTCGTGCGACATGTTCGAAAGGAACGCGGTCTTGGCTCTGCCGGCGGATTCGGCGATCTCGAGCGCCTGTTGTAAATCCTTGGTCATATCGTTTACGCGTTGGCGCAAGTGTCGAGTGACGAACCACACCAGCAGCATGCTCAGAAACAGCGACACGATCATGCAGACGACGATCGTGCGGATTTGACGATTGATTTGTTCGTCGTACCATTCGGCGCTGAAGTCGACGGCGACGATCCCCGCGACATTTCCGTCGGAATCGAAAACGGGACTGTAGGCGCTGTAAAAACTTCCCCACGCGTCGGAGTAAGGTTCCTCGTCGACGGCGGGCGTGCCCTTGCTTGCCTTATAAAGCGCGTCGGTATAGACGATGGGCGAGCCGAATGCGCCGGGGTCTTCGATGGTCGGGTCGACGGTGAAGACGAATTTTTTTTCGTCGACGGCTCGAATGCAGTAGATATATTCCAGGTCGATATTGTTTTGAAAATACGCGAGCGTGTCGTTGACGCGCTGATAGGGTTTGGTGCCTTTATCGCCCGCCTCGAGCGCCTTGAGCACGTCGCCGTCAATCATATCGGCGGCGGTATTGGCGATGTCGAGCACGCGACTTTGAAACAGCGTCTTCATTGCCTCTCTTGATTGGTTTGTAAGAATGATGCCGAGCAAAGCATTCAACGTAAACAGAAACGATGAGACGAGTACAATCATAAAGAGTGTTTTTCTCTTCGGGCTCATCACTCACACCTCGATCCGCGCGATATTTGATCGATACTTCTTCGATGCCGGAAAAATTTCCTGCCGACGCTCGAAAATAAAAAACGGGGGCGATTGCCCCTTTTATATGGGCGCCGCCGCCGCCTCTTATTTGAAAAAAATTTTTTCATGGGCGGGTGG
>CALGGP010000008.1 GCA_937915885.1 uncultured Selenomonadales bacterium
CTTCAAAGGTTTCACCTTTGCAATCCGTCAGAGATTCGATCAAAGACTGGTTGTCGACGGCGGCTCGATTCGTCGACGACGGCGATCCGTATGCGTCGCAACGGTGTTGAAGAAAATGGAGCTCTACAATGGATGAAGAAATTACGAGGACTAAATACGCGCGGCGGGGACTGTTGCAGGCGATAAAAGATTGGTCGGCGGCGGCGGATCGTTTTATTGATGACGGCGATCCTTATGCGGCGCGCGCCTGTGCTCAAGAGCTTTTCAATTTGTATCCGAAGTCGGCGAACGTGCCCGCGATCTTGGGCGAATGCGAATTGTACTTCGGCAATCTCGACAAAGCCGAAAGTTATGCGCGTCAATCACTCGAAAAAAATTCGCATTACAATACCCGCGCCAATTTGGTACTCGGAGGAGTGGCGGCGGAGCGTTTCGAGCTTGACGTTGCGATTCCGTTGCTTCGAGAGGTCGCCGAATCAGTCACGTCCTATGAAAAACCGGGGATTTTATTCCGCGCGTTGACGTGGCTGTCGAACGAATTGTATCTCGCGGGCGATCCCGACGGCGCCGCCGATTGTTTGTTGAAGGCGTCCCGCATCAAAGAAGATCGCGCCGTTGAGCTTTACGGCAAGCATTTGTTTTATCTCAACTATCGTCGTCCGCCGTCGAGGCAAGCCTCCGAAAAATATCAGACCTTCTTCGACGACATCACTCCGATCGAGCGCGCGTCGAGCCGACATAAAAAAATTCGCGTCGGATATATTTCGCCCGACTTCCGTCAACACGCCGTCGCAAATTTCGTCGAGCCCTTTATAAAAAACTTTGACGCCGATCACTTTCAAGTGACGTGCTATCAGACGACGAATGGCGACGACGTCACCGATCGGCTCAAAAAAAATAAAGTGCGTTGGCGCAATCTGATCGATAAGACGCCGTTCGACTCCGCGCGGAGGATTGCCGCCGACGAGATTGATTTTTTGATCGATCTGAGCGGTCACAGTCAAAATTCGTGCCTGCCGATCCTCGCGTATAAGCCCGCGCCGATTCAAATGATGGCGATCGGCTACGTGTCGTCGACGGGGCTGAACGCGGTCGATTATTTTCTGTCGGACAAACATTGTCTGCCGTCGCGCTCCGAGCGATTCACCGAAAAAATTTTTCGCATGCCCGACTGTCATCTGTGCTATGCGCCGAAGGTCGTAAAAAAAATGCCCGACGTGAGCAAAACGCCGCCGTGCATTGAGCGCCGTCACATCACATTCGGCTCGTTCAATAACTTTGCGAAAGTCTCTGATCAAGTGCTCGGGCTCTGGAAAAAAATCCTCGACGGCGTTGAAGACTCCCGATTGATCATCAAAGCAAAGACGTGCAGTATACCGTCGGGACGAGCGATCGTCACTCAACGGTTGAGCGATGTCGGGATCGATCCCGCGCGCGTCGAGCTCCGACCGTTCAGCCCCGATTATCTCGAGCAATACGCCGACGTCGATATCGCGCTCGATACATTTCCGTACAACGGCGGCTTGACGACGTGCGAGGCGCTGTATATGGGCGTGCCGGTGATCGCGCTCGAGGGCGAAACGCACGGCGATCGGATCGCGGCGTCGATCTTACACTCCGCGCGGAGCGATGAATTGATCGCGGCGACGGAGGACGAGTACATCAAAAAAGCCGTCGAGCTTGGAAACGATCTCGAGCGATTGAAAAATTATCGGTCGACGCTCCGCTCATCGATGAAAAAATCTCCGTTGATGGATCAAAAACTTTACATGAAAAATTTCGAGGCGGTATTGAAAAAAATGTTTCGAGGCGAATGAAATTGTGTAGAATGCTTTTTCACCGTAAACATTTGGCAGCATTGATTATGCTGTCATTTTTTATGCTGTTTTTTCCCGCGCCGACATCAGCGCAAGGCGACGGTAAAGTGGTGCGGGTCGGCTGGTACGAGTCGCCGTTTAATCTGACCGATCGGTTCGGGCGGCGCTCGGGTTATGCCTACGACTATCAGCAAAAAGTTGCCGCCTACACCGGCTGGACGTATGAATTTGTAAACGGCACTTGGCCCGAGCTTTACGACATGTTGAGAGCCGGTCAGATTGATCTGTTGAGCGATGTCTCTTACACGCCCGAGCGCACCGCCGAAATGTTGTTTTCAAATGCGCCGATGGGCGCGGAGGTTTATGTGTTGTTCGTCGCCTCGTCGAACGCGGATATCTCGATACAAAATCTCGCGACGCTGAACGGAAAAAAATTCGGCGTCAACAAAAACGGCATTCAGGCGAGGATGTTCCGCGATTGGATGACTGCCAACGGAATAACCGCTCAACTGATCGAGATGACGGAGTCCGAAGCGGCGGCAATGAAAATGCTTGAAACGGGCGCGCTCGACGGTTACGTGACGCTTGACAGTTTCGAGGACACGAACAATCGGGCTTGCGTGCCGCTCGTCAAGATTGGGCAATCGGAGTATTTCTTCGTCGTCAACAAAAATCGTCCGGATTTGCTTAACGAGCTCAACGCCGCGATGAATAAAATCAACGACGAAAATCGGTTCTTCAACAATCAGATGTATGATAAATACCTAAAGCGCAGCGGGACGAACGCGTTCATTTCGACCGACGGCGTCAACTGGCTGGCGCAGCACGGCACCATTCGCGTCGGATATCCCGACGACTACACTCCGTTCTGCACTCGATCGATGACGGGCGACATCACGGGGGCGTTGAAGGATTATTTGACGCTCGCCGCCAAGAGCATGAAAAACGCAACGCTCGACTTTAAGACGCAGGCTTATCCGACATTGCGGGATGCGTTGACGGCGCTCAACAACGGCGAGATCGATTGCGTGTTTCCAATCCATTTGAGCGCCTTCGACGCCGACAATCTGAACGTCATGGTGACGAATCCGTTTGTGCAGACGGAGATTTACATGCTCATGCGAAAGGACGTTCAGCCGACGATATCAGCCGACAGCGACATGGTTATCGCGGTCGATGAGAACAATTCAAACGACATAACATTTGTGAGGGATCATTTTCCGAACAGCACGCTGTTGAATTGCAAAGGGATCGATGAATGTTTGAGCGCGGTTGAGTCGTCGCGCGCCGACGGTCTGATCATCAATAATTATCAGGTCACGCAGCCGCGCTTCAACGATTATAATTTATACGCGCTGACGACGGGCTCGGCGATGGATTTTTCGTTTGCCGTGCGGAAGTCGGATCACGCGCTGTATTATGTTTTGAGCAAGAGTGCAAATCTCGTGCCCAACGCGGCAATTCATTCGGCGCTCACGGAGTATTCGACGGGGCGGCAATTTTCTCTGACAGATTTTTTGAGGAATCATATTTTCTTGGTGCTCGTGTCGATGATGGTGATTGCGCTGTTGGGAGTGCTCGGTGTCCATCGCAAGGCGAAGCGCAAGGAGCAAGAGCTGAAGGATCGAATGGCGATCCAAAATCAAAAACTTGAAAACGAGCGTCGAATGCATGAGGTCGACTCGATGATCTCTGCCGTCGCCGCCGATTATCGGAGCGTCTACAGCGTTGATCTGGTCAGAGACGAGGGGCTGTGCTATCGAGCGAAGACCAATTCCGGTAATGCGATGAGCGATCTGCCGGACGTCAAGAAAGGCGATTGGTTTCCGTTCCGAGAGAAATTCATGCAGTACGTCAACACATACGTTGCGGAGCCGGATCGCGCGGGTGTTTTGAAATTTATCGAGCCGGAAAATATTCGAGCGAAGTTGGCGCATGAGATAATGACGGCGCATCGATATCGGACGATCCGCGACGGCGAGGAGCATTACGAGATGCTTCGGATTGTGGATTTCAATTTGGGGCAAAATCGTAAGAATGCGGTCGATCGGATCAGCATAGGCTTCGCCGAGGTCGACAGCGAGACGCGGGAGCTGATGGAGCGGAATCGCGCGCTGACCGAGGCGCTCAAAAAGGCAACCGCTTAAATTTTTTTGACGGCGCAACGAAAAAATAATTATAATCGGTGGTGTTTGCATGATTGAAAGGGAGTGATGATCATGATTGACGAAAACGGGTTGGAAATCAAGGGGTCGCAGTATTATCACTACCAACATTTGAGCAACGGCAATGTAAAAATTTACAACGGCGCGTGGAATCATGTTTTCAATTGGTATACTTACTCCGACGGCGACACCGGTTGGGATCATCCCAAGCAATGGGTCTCGGACGTCGATGACGAGGGCAATACGTATTATCATTGGAAATATGATCACGACGACAACAGTGCGACGGGTTATCCGACGGTGTCGGGCAACGACGCGATTCTCACCGCCGGCGACGGCAATGATGAGATCGTCAACGAAGCCGACGGTTGCGTTCTCAACGGCGGCGCGGGCGATGACAGGCTCGTAAATTCCGGCGACCACGTCGTGATCACGGGCGGCACGGGCAATGACAATATCGCCAACAGCGGCGATGATGTGATCTTCAGTCATTTGGGCGGCAACGATGTCGTCAGCGGTTTTAATGCGGCGTCAAAAGTTCACGCCGCCGCCGATCCGATTGTCGACATAGAGTATCGCGGCGAGAATGTCATTTTTTATTTCGGGACGGAGGAAGATGAGTACAGCGCCAATCCGTATGGCGAACGTGAGGAACTCGGCGGCACCGACGACAACGACGCGATGACCAACGGCGCTTGGAAAAAACTTTTGGGCGCGGCGGGGACGGGCGCCGGTCATTTGAAAGACGGCATGAATCTTCTTCCGCCGATCGAGGATCCGGAAATAAAACAATTGGAATATCGGATTAACTCTCGCGCCAATAAAGTAAAAAATTTTGATCAGTTGGCGCCGAAGACGGATCAATACAAAAAAGTCTCGAGGAAGCTCGGCAGACAATACGCGCGCAAGCTCGGGAAGATGAATAAATTGAACGCCCAAGTCGGCTCGGTCGCCAAGGGATTGGGGGCGTTCTCGACGGCGGTTGATGTCTATGAAGCATACGACGCTTGGCAGGAGTATAAATCAAATCCCACCGACGAAAACTGGGATAACTTTGTCAACGAGGGCATTGACGTTTTAATCGAGGGGCTGTCATACGTACCGAGCCTGTCGTTTTTGAAATTGCCCTTTGCGGGCACGGCGGCGAAAGAAATTGTCCGGCAACTGTATGCTCAGTCGCGCGACGCGGGCGATACGAAATTACTTGACGATCTCCGCGCATTTCTCGATGAACGTCTCGCGCCTCCCGCCGCCGACGACGAGCCTCAAGACAACATCACCGGCACGATGACGCTTCTGAACGCCAAACAATATTTCGGTAAAGAAATTTTCTCCGCCGACGGCAACTATCAGCTTGTCTCGAGCGAGGCGATGTATGCGTCCAACGCTCAGCTCGACGCCTCGAACGATGACGCCGTCATAATGAGCGATGACTCGGGAACCGTGAGCGGCGGCGTCGGCAATGACGTGATGTTGAACAGCTCCGTCAATCTGGTTGTGATGGACGGCGGGCTCGGAGACGACTTCATCAATAACTACGACTCGTCGAGAGTGACGCTCAAGGGCGCCGACGGCAATGATATGATCGTCAATTCCAATTCTCCGAAGGCGCTGATCGAAAGCGGCAACGGCAATGATACGATCGTCAACGATTATTCGGACGGCGTGACGATCAATGCCGGCGACGGCGACAACATTGTAAAGACTTACGACAGCGATAATGTCAATGTTGTGGCGGGCAACGGCAATAATGTCGTCGACAACATAGGCGCAAACGTTTCGATTCAAACCGGCTCGAGCGATGACGTTGTCTCGAACATGGGAGTGCGGGCGTCGATCAACACCGGCGGCGGCAACGATTTCATTGACAGCTTCGGAGATGAGGCGACGATCGACGCGGGCGCGGGCGACGATTTCATTCTCGTCGAAGGCAAAAATATTTTCGTGAAAGCCTCCGACGGCGACAATTACATCGAGACGCGAGACAATACCAACGCGTTTATCGAGACCGGCGACGGCGAAGATTACGTCGTAAATTACGGCGACGCGGGCACGATCAACACCGGCGGAGGCGATGACATAATAACCAACGCCGCCGACCGCAGTTCGATTTCGTCCGGCGGCAGCGACGATTATATTGAAATTGAGGGCGCCTTCAACACGGTGCGCGCGGGCGAAGGTGATGATTTCGTTATAGTCGAGGGCAATTCAAACGTGTTGGTCGGCGACGGCGGCGACGATGAGATTTTTATTCTCGACGGTTCAAACAATACGATCTTCGGCGGCGCGGGCAATGACACAATTTATTTGTCGGATAACGGAAATAATGTCGTCCGATATGCCTTGGGCGACGGCGATGATGTGATCGAAGGTTTTCAATCGACCTCGACGCTTCAAATCGTATTTCCGCTCGACGATGCAAACAATTATACGAGACAAACGGTCGGCTCCGATGTGATTATCGGCGTCGGTGAAGGCAGTATAATTTTGTCGGGCGCGGCGAGTCTGACGAATTTCAACATTGAGATTGTCAACGAAGAGATTGTCGAAGAAGACGTGACGATTATCGGCGGCACTGCGGGCGATGACACCATCAACAACACTCTCGAGGGGGTGATTATCGATGCGCGCGGCGGCGACGATTACGTTTACAACAGCGGCTCGAATGTTACGATCAATGCGGGCGCGGGCAACGATACGGCGTTGAATTACGCGGCGGATTCTACGATCATTGGCGGCGTCGGCGACGATTACATCAGAAATTGGGGGCAAAACGGTCTGATTGTTTACGCCGAAGGAGACGGCAACGATACCGTCAACAGCTTCTATATCAACGACACGCTTCGGCTCGAGTTGCCGCTCGGCGTCGGCTACTCGACCGTCGGCAAGGGCGATAATATAATCGTCACGGCGGGTTCGGGCTCAATCACTTTCCTCAACGCAAAGAATGAGCCGCTTAAAATTGAAACCGTTCGGGGCGACGAAACGTCGAGCGGCGACACCATGTCGGGCGGCGACACCACGTCGGGCGGCGATACAACGTCGGGCGGCGACACCACGTCGGGCGGCGATACCACGTCGGGCGGCAATGATACCACGTCGGGCGGCAATGATACCGTCGGCGTCGAGTTCAATCCGAAGAAGCCGGCACTGATCACCGTTCGCGATCCGTTCAGCGGCACCATCGACGCAAAAACTTATTCCGATAAAGTCACGACGATCGACGCGTCGAAGTCGACTAAGCCCGTCGTGCTCAAGGGCGGCGATAAATCCTCGGTGATCAAAGCGGGCTCGGGCGGCGCAACTCTCGTCGGAGGCAAAAACGCCGATAAACTTTACGGCGGCACGGGCGCTGATGAGTTCGTTTACACCGTCGGGGAAGGCGCCGATGTTCTTTACAGCGTTTCGTCCGATGATGTGATCAGCGTTGACGGCGCGACGAAGGATAAATTTATTCTCAAGGACAGCAAAAATGTCGTGACGCTCACCTTCGACGGCGATAAAAATTCCAAGCTCACCATCAATAAAACGGAATCGAAGGGCGCGCTCTCGTTCGATGTCGACGGCGAAATTTTTACTTACGGTTCGCTCCCCTCGGGCGTCACTTTCGATAGTAACGACAAAAAAACGGCGTTGAAGATCGGCGCGACGGCAGCGGACGGAGTGATCGTCGACGCGGCGGATATCGTTTCGACCGCTAAGACCATCGACGGCTCGGCGGCTGGCGGCACGGTTAAATTGATCGGCAATGATATCGCCAACGTGATCCGCGCGGGTGCTCACGGCTCGACGCTCGACGGCGGACGCGGAGCCGATAAACTTTACGGCGGCAACGGCGCTGATGTGTTTATGTGGTCGGCGGGCGGCGGCAACGATGTCATTTATAATTTCGACGGCACCGACGAAGATATCATTGTGCTCAACGGCGTTGCTTCTTTGACCGGCGCCAAGGAGACCGTCAATAAGATCGAGGTGACGATCGGCAAGGAAAAACTTTCGGTCGATAACCCCGTCGGCAAGACGACGTTCGTCAATGACTCGGGCGCCACGCTGTATTCGGCGGGCGTCAATCTCCCCGTCGGCGTCGACTATAACAAAAACAAAACGACTGTGACGATTGCCAAGGGCGCCGACATTGATTCGCTCGACGCAAACGATCTGTTCTCGACGGTGAAAATTGTCGACGCCTCCAAATTCGACGGCGCAATCAAAATCGTCGGCAACGCTCAGAATAATGAACTCCGCGCGGGTTCGGAAGGCTCGACGCTCGACGGCGGGGCGAAGGACGATAAACTTTACGGCGGCTCGGGCGTTGATCACTTCGTTTATACCGTCGGTCAAGGCTCGGACGCACTCTTCAGCGTTGAGGCGCAAGACGTGATCGATTTGAGCGGCGCGACCTTCGATCAATTGCAATTCAAAGAAAGTAAAAACGTCGTGACGGTGACGTTCGCCAACGACAAAAAATCCAAGCTCACGATCAATAAAACGAATGAGAACGATGCGGTGATGTTCGATCTCGGCGGCGTTGCTTACGGCTACGGGACGTTGCCCGCCGGTGTCGCTTATGCCGACGGCAAAAAGACGATAAAGATTGGCGCGGGCGTCAACGTCACGCTCGATGCGGCGGATTATGCGTCGACGGTGGTCACGCTCGACGGCTCGGAGGCGAAGGGCGCGATCGAGTTCGGTTACAAGTCGGGCGGCGGCAAGAAACAGATCGTCGGCTTCGATCCCGAAAAGGATTCGATCAAAATTGTCGGCGCGAAGGTGGAGGCGACGGACTTCACCGAAAAGGGCAAGGATATAATTTTGACGATCGGTAAGGGATCGATCACTCTTAAAGACACTCCGCGCGGAACGATTACGGTCGAGAGCGACGGCGGGACGGTCGAATATAAAACGCTGCCGACGGGCGTCACGTACGATCCGAAGAAAAACGTCGTCAAGACGGATAAAACATTCGGCGGGACGCTCAACGCGGCTGAACTCGGCGTGCCGGTGAAAGAGCTCAACGGTGCGGCGTCGACGAAGGCGCTCGAGCTCCGCGCGGATTCGACGGCGACGAAGTTGACGGCGGGCGCGAACGGCTCAACTCTGATCGGCGGCTCGAAAAACGATACGTTGATCGGAGGCAAGGGCGTCGACATTTTCATTACGAGCGGCGGCAATGATGTGATCGATAAATACACGGCGGGCGCGGATAAAATTTCGATCGTCGGCTCATTGAGCGCGGGCTCGATAAAGGGCTCCAACGTCGAGCTGACCACGTCGGAGGGCACGGTAACAGTCAAAGGCGTCGTCAATAAGGAGCTGACGTTGACGGTCGACGGCGCGGATCGAAAATATAAATTCACCAAAAAAGAGCCGACACTTGACGCCGCGCTGATAACGTCGAGTGCGGAGCTGATGTCGGGCGTCGACGATTATTGGTTCGATATCGACGCTCAATCCGATCCGCTTGAAAATGTTCTCGAGCAAAAAAATATCTCCGTCGCGCTCGACGAAGATTTTAATCCGAAAAATATTTTCCAATCGATCAACGTAGCAGCCTCCGCGCGGAAGCGTTGAAAACATTATGCGGGCGGTCGACGCCCGTTTTTTTTTACAACTTGAAACGCCGAATTTCGTTTTGAAGGTCTTGCGCCAGCTCCGACAATTTGCCGCTCGCCGCCGCCATTTCATGCATCGCCGCCGCTTGTTCTTCCGACGACGCCGACACGTTTTGAGATTCCTCGACCGCCGTCCGGCTCAGCCCGTTTATTTCTTCCATCGATACCAAAATCATTGCGCTCGAGTCGCTCACCACGTCTATTTGCTCGATCGATTTTGCGATGCTCGAATACAACTGCCGTATTTGTTCTTCGATCCCGTCGAACGCCGTCCCCGTTTCGAGCACCGACGATGCGCCCTCGCCCACGCTCTGATTGCCTTTTCGGATCGATTGCACCGCCGTCTCCGTGTCCTCTTGAATGTTGCCGATTAATGTCGCGATCGATGCCGCCGCCTCTTGAGACGCCGTCGCCAACTTTCTTACTTCGTCGGCGACCACCGCGAATCCTCGACCGTGCTCGCCCGCGCGCGCCGCTTCTATCGCCGCGTTGAGCGCAAGTAAATTCGTCTGATCGGCTATCGCTCCGATCGTCTCGACTATCGAGCCGATTTCCTTTGACCGCGCGCCTAATCCTTCTACCAAATCCGCCGACGATTGTACTTGCTCCTCGATCCGTTTGATTTGATCCACCGCGTGATTCGACCGCTCGCGTCCGATTGCCGTCTTGCGCTTGCACTCGTCGAGCGCCTCTTGCATTTTCTCCGTCACCATGTGCAGCTCGCCCATCTTGACGTGCGTCTCGTCGACAAGCGTCTCGAGCGCCTCAACCGTTTTCGATTGTTTTTCCGCGCCTTCGCTCAACCGTACCGTGTTCGTCGCCGCCAATTCTACCGAATCCGACGCCTGTTGTGAGTTCGCTGTCAATTCCTCCGACGACGCCGCCACGATCTCCGAGCTCCGCGCCATGTTCGTCACCAGCGCCTTTAATTTGCCTTTCATGTCGTTTGCGCCCTTCGCCAACCGTCCGATCTCGTCAGAGCGCGCCACAGGAAAATCCTCCCCGCGTAAATCTCCGCGCGATATTTTTTCGAGCTCGTCCGTCACCTCATGCAATGGTCTCAACGCTCGACCGAGCAACACCCACACGACCACGCCGATCGGGATCAAAATGATTGCAATCGCCGCCGCCATCGTCACGATAAAATTTTTATTGACATCGTCAAGCTCGTGCACCGACAAGCCCACAAACAGCATCCCGATCACGTTGCCGGCTTTATCTTTTATCGGCTCATAGGCGCTGTGATATTCCTCGCCGACCACATCAGCCACGCCCGTATAACTTTCGCCGCCCTTGAGCACCGCATCGATCACGGGTTGAGACGCCTTCGTGCCGACCGAGCGCTTACGACTGCTGTCGCGGACGGTCGTCGCCGCGCGCGTGTCGCCGTTGAATACCGTCACGTGCCCGCCGCTCACTCGCGACAGATGATCTACAACATCGTCGGCGCCGTCCATTTTTTTTTCGCCCTTGAAAAGACTGCCGTTTTTAATCTCCCAATCGCCGGGATATTCATAGTCAAGCAGCTCGAGCGCCGCGCGCACGTTCGATGCCGCCTTCGCCTGCAGCGCCATGTTGAAGCCCGCCGCCGCGCTGTGATAATTCATCAGCCCCATTATCGCGCACACCACGATGATCAGCGCGTCGATGCCTATCATCGCCTTCGTCCTCAAATTCATTGCTACACCTCCGTCATTTTAAATTCGGTATCTGCCAATCGATTGGCGTCTCACCGTTGTCGATCAAAAATTTGTTGGCTTTCGAGAACGGGCGGCTCCCGAAAAATCCTTTCGTCGCCGACAACGGACTGGGGTGCGCCGACTCGACGATCAGATGTTGCGGATTGGTGATCAATAATTTTTTCCGTCGCGCGTAATTGCCCCATAAGATGAAGGCGATCGGTTTATCGCGCTCGTTGAGCAGGCTGATGATCCGATCGGTGAAATGCTCCCAACCCTTGCCCTGATGCGAATTGGCGAAATGTTCTCGGACGGTGAGCACGGCGTTCAATAAGAGGACGCCCTGATCAGCCCACAGCTTGAGGCAACCGTTATCGGGAATGAAACAGCCGAGATCGGTCTGCAGTTCTTTGAAAATGTTGACGAGCGACGGGGGCGGCTCGACGCCGGGCTGAACGGAAAAACTTAATCCGTGTGCTTGACCGCGTTCGTGGTACGGGTCTTGCCCGAGGATCACAACCTTCGTCGACGAGTAGGGAGTATAGTGGAGCGCGTTGAAGATCGAATACATGTCGGGGAAAATCGTCCGCGACCGATATTCGCCGATCAAAAATTGTCGCAGCTGTCGATAATAGGGCTCCTGCAGTTCGGCGTCGAGGTATTGAGCCCAATCGTTTTTGAAAATCTGCATCGTTGCCTCCAATTTTTTATAGGGCGCCGCCAGCGCTCCCACCCATGGTGCTCGGCGCCCAACGAAGGTAGCGATCCCACCCCGCGCCGACGGCGCCTCGAGCGTCGGCAGATGCAAACTGCCGGGGGCGGGATCAAAATTTTTTTGGCGCCGACAACGCGGGAGAGCGAACCCTCCTTGGTTGGGCGTCGACATTCGGGGCTCCCTCGGATCGAAAGGCGTAACTCGCCGTGGAGGCGGGCGACCGTCAACGGGTTGGACAAGCCGACCTCGGTTGGGCGCCGACATTCGGGGCTCCCTCGGGGCGAAGGGTGCAACTCGCCGTGGGGGCGGGCGCCGACAACGCGGGTGGGCATGCCGTCCTCAGTTGGGCGCTGCCATTGGGGGGCGGGTGCGGCGGCGGCGCCCTTACTTTTTTTGATCAGTGGAACATAAATTTTTGCCGACAATAAGTTCTGTACTCGAAACCTCCGCGCGGAGCCGTTTCAATCCGTTTAAATTCTTCCCGACCGTCGAGATCGATCAATCGAACGTCGGCGTCCGATACAGCGTCGACCATCGTCACCCGCGCTTCGACTATATACGCCATCAGCTGACGATAAATTTCTCCGCCGCCGATTATAAAATTTTTTTCTTCCGTCGACAGCCGATCAAATAATTCTTCAATGCCGCCGACCGTTTCAACGCCGTCGTTCGGTCGATGCGTGATCACTATATTGCGCCGCCCGTCGAGAATTTTTCCGATCGATTCAAACGTCCGCCGCCCCATGATCACCGTCGAACCCCAAGTCATTTCTCGAAACCGTTTCATGTCCTCTTCAATCCGATAAAGCAATCGACCGTCGATCCCCAAGCCCCACGCCCGATCGACGCACGCGATCATTTTCAATCGATAATCCATCGGACTGCCATGAGTTTTTCGCACTCCGTCATCGACAATCGGAGCGAGCCCGTCAATCAGATCGCGCATCGGGATTTTTACAAAGTTTCTTCGATCCATGAAGGGATGCGGCACCGTCAAACGCGGCGTCGAAATTTTTTTGTCGTCGATCGTGAGGATGTCGAGATCGATCGTCCGCGCGCCCCAATGCTCCGTCCGCACCCGTCCGAGCGCCGCCTCGATCGATTGCAACCGATTCAATAATTCTTCGGGCTCGAGCGATGTTTCGAGGCGCGCGACCGCGTTGATGTAATTCGGTTGGTTGTCGACGCCCCAAGGCTCCGTCTCATAAAAAAATGACACGCCCGACAACTCGACGCCCGCAATTTCATTGATGAGTGTAAGTGCGCGGCGCAGAGTATGTCGGCGTGCTCCGAGGTTCGAGCCGAGCCCGATCAAACATTTCATTGAATCAACGCGTCAATCTTTTCGCGGTCGAAACCGACAACGTAATCGGTGCCGTTGGTGATCACCGGAACCATGGTATCGCCCGAGAGTTTTTCGCAAGCGGCGGCGTCGGCGGCGTTGAGTTCGATGTTGCGCTCCTCGTAGGAGACGCCCTTCTGTTTGAGATAACGTTTCGCCTTGTCGCACCACGGGCAACTGGTGATCGAGTAAACAGTCAGCATGAATTTTTACCTCCTAAAAACTTTATTTCCGTCCCGGGAAGGATATGCTTTCAGAACTTCGAGGCGACGGTTCAGGGGCGCCGTCGACGCTCCCGCCCTCCGATGACGGCGCCCAACGAAGGTAGCGGTTCCCACCCGCGTCGGCGGCGCCTTCCCTTCAATTCCTAATTCCTAATTCCTAATTGCCTTATGTGTTTGTCGGCTTGGAGCGCCGCAATCGTGCCGTCCGCCGCCGCCGTCGTCAACTGCCGAATTTCTTTTTCGCGCACGTCGCCCGCCGCGAACACTCCCTCGAGATTCGTCCGACAGTTTTCGTCCGCGAGCACAAATCCGCGCTCGTTGAGTTTGATCTGATCTCGAAACAGCTCCACGTTCGGCTCCACTCCGATATTGACAAACAATCCGTCGACAGCCAACAGCCGCGATGCTTCCGTCGTCCGATCGAGCAACTCAAGCTGCCGCAGTCTCGTATCGCCGAGCAGTTTCGCGATCTTCGTCTGCAATACTACTTCGACCTTCGGATTGTCGAACAATCTTTGTTGCGACGACTCGTCCGCGCGCAGCTCCGAGCGATGGATCAAATAAACTTTTTCCGCATACTTCGTCAAGAAATTCGCCGCGTCGACAGCCGCGTTGCCGCCGCCCGCCACCGCAATTATTTTCCCGCGATACATATGCCCGTCGCACACTTCGCAGTAATGCACGCCGCGATTGGCAAATCGATCCTCATCAGCCAACCCCAACTTCCGTCGGTGCTGACCCGTCGCGAGGATCACCGCCTTTGCCTCGTACAGATAATTCGCCGTCTCGATCAGTTTTTTCGAGCCGTCCAATTCAACGCGCTCGATCTCGTCAAACTCGTCGACCTCCGCTCCGAAATGTTGAGCCTGCTGCATGACGAGCGCCGATAATTTATTGCCGCTGATGTCGACGATGCCGGGATAATTTTCGACGTGCGCGGCGGAGGAAATTTGCCCTCCGACGAGAGCGTTCTCGAGAATTAAAGTCTTGAGCTCGAGCCGAGCGGCGTAAAGCCCCGCCGTCAAGCCCGCGATGCCCGCGCCGATGATCACAACGTCCTTATCGATTTTTGTCTTGCTCATAAAAATAATCTGCACACCTCCCGCAGGCTGATTATATATTGGCGCACGGCGTTTGACAACACAAAAATTTGCTTGACTTTTGGCGGCGGGGCTGATATAAACATTGCGTCGAATTATCAAGGAGGTTTGATTATGAGCAAAATAGCGGTCGTTTTTTGGAGCGGCACGGGAAATACTGAGGCGATGGCGAATGCGATCGTCGAGGGCATCAAGACGACGGACGCGGACGTCGATCTGATCCAGGTCGAAGATTTCAAGGCGGACGACATTGAGAGCTATGACGGAGTGATCTTCGGCTGTCCGGCGATGGGCGACGAGGTTCTCGAGGAAGATTCGTTCGAGCCGTTCTTTGCGGAGGCGGAAGCGAAATTGAGCGGAGTGCCTGTGGCGCTGTTCGGCTCGTACGGCTGGGGCGGCGGCAAGTGGATGGAGGATTGGGTGGAGCGCACGAAGAATGCGGGCGCAAAACTTTTCTCCGACGGTTTGATTGCCGAGAATGCTCCCGACGATGACGTGCTCGAGGAGTGCAAACAACTTGGACAGGACTTTGCGAAGTCGCTCTGATCGAAAAAAATTTTTCAGTCTCCGTAGCCGTGTTTTCGTCGCGGGCGGAGATTTATTTTTTCCTGTCGGATGGTTTTAAGGGCGCCGTCGTCGCTCCCGCCCACGGAGGTCGGCGCCCAACTTATGACGTGGCTCCCACCCGCGACGGCGGCGCCCGCCTCTTTCATCGATGCTTGATCCGCGTCGGCGGCGCCTCATTAATCAGGCGGGCTCAAAAAATTTTTGAAGGCGGTATCACATGGCTGAAATTTTGATCGAAGGCGACGGGCTACGATTGCTCCGCGCGGAGCCGTCCGATCTCGAGTACATTATCGAGCTTCAATCCGATCCCGAAAATGCGCCGTTCATCTTGCCGTTCGAGCGCGAGCGTTGGATTGAAATTCTCGACGGTAAAGCCCCGCCGAAATTGGCACTGATCGTCGAGACGTCGGACGGTGAGCGCGGCGGATATCTTCTGCTCGATCACTTTAACGAGGTATCGATGTATTTATGGCACTTGGTGATCGGGCGCGGGCATAAAGGACGGGGCTTGGGGCATGGGGCGTTGCGTCTGCTCAAGCGGCTGGTGTTTGACGTTTTCAAGTGGCATCGATTGTACATTGATTGCGAGACGACCAATGAGCGCGCGCTTCGACTTTATGATTCGGAAGGCTTTCGACGTGAGGGGTTGTTTCGCGAGTCGGAGTACATCGACGGCGAGTATAAGGATTTGATCTTTTTCGCGATGTTGGATTGGGAATATCGGGAGGCAAAAACATGCTGAAAAAATTTTTATTGATGCTGACGTTGTCGTTGTTGACGATGACGGGCTTGACGGAGGCGGCGGACAGCTTTGAATACGTAAGCGAGGAATATCATTACAGCATCGTGTGTCCGAGCGAGCCGAAAGTATTGCCGTTGCGCGTGATGTACGATGATCCGTCGAAACAGGGCGAGATGTTGGTGTTCGAGAGTGAGGGCTTTGATGTCAAAAGCGGCTGGGTGATCATGTTTGACGCCTTCGATACGACGATGGTTCCGAACTTCAACAACGACTCGAAAAAATTCATCGAGCAGTACATTGAAGCGAAAAAGGGCAATGAGGGCTACGACGTATTTCAACTGATCGAAGTGACGAAGGGCAATAAAGGAGTGCTCGGCGTGACGGCGAAGGAGATCGAGATAGACGAGGACGGCGACGGCACGATTGACGGGGTCGCGATAGCGGATCATCAAGAGGCGGTAGTATTCTTCCGCACGACACTCGGGCGTTGCACAGCGATAACGTTGCTTGGCGGCGACGTCAGCGAACCGGCGATAAATAATTTCCGCGCGGCGCTCGAGACGTTCAAAGAAGTCACTGCAAGCGATAAGAAAGATAAGAGCGATAAAAAATCCAAGAAGGACAAGAAAAAATAATTTATCAGCCCTCCGTTTTATGATATAATCACTCGCGAAGGAGGGCTTTTTATGTTGACAAAAATCAGTTACGGGCTGTATGTGCTGAGCGTGAGCGGCGAACACGACAACGCCTGCATCATCAACACTCTGGCGCAGATTACGGACAATCCGGTGCAGCTCACTCTCGCGGTTAATAAGCAAAATTACACCAACGAGATTCTCAAAAAGACCGGCGACTTCACGGCGTCGATCATCTCGGAGGTGGCGTCGTTCGATCTGTTCAAACGCTTCGGATTCCAAAGCGGCAAGACCGTCGACAAGTTTGCGGGCTTCAGCGCCGTCAAGCGCACAAAGAACGGCACGTTTGCGATCACCGAGGGCACGACCGCTTACATCAGCGGCAAAGTCAAACAGATCATCGACGCGGGCACGCATGATATTTTCCTTGCCGATCTCGTAGATATGGATATGCTGTCGGACGTGGGCCCGGCGACGTATGCATACTATCATGCGCACATCAAACCGAAACCGAAGGCGGTCGGCTCGACGGCGGCGGGCAAAACGATCTGGCGCTGCACGATCTGCGGCTATGAATACGTCGGTGATGAATTACCGCCCGCATATTTCTGCCCTGTCTGTAAACATTCGGCGGCGAGCTTCGTCAAGGTTGAGGCGATTGCCGACGCCAAGCCCGATAAGGTCGAGTTCAAAGGTTCCAAGACCGAGAAAAATTTGTGGGAAGCGTTTGCGGGCGAAAGTCAGGCGCGGAATAAATATACTTATTATGCGTCGGTCGCCAAGAAAGACGGCTTTGAGCAGATTGCGGAGCTGTTTACGTTGACGGCGAATAACGAGAAGGAGCATGCCAAGTTGTGGTTTAAGGCGCTCAACGAGCTTGGCGACACTCCGACGAATTTGAAGCACGCGGCGGACGGTGAGCATGAGGAGTGGACGGAGATGTATCCGCGCATGGCTGATGAGGCGGAGGCGGAAGGATTCCATGCGTTGGCTGAGCAGTTCAGAGGTGTGGCGGCGATCGAGAAGCGTCACGAGGAGCGGTATCGCAAGCTGTTGAAGTCGGTCGAGGCGAAGGCGTTTTTTGAGAAAGCGGGCGTGTCGACGTGGGAGTGCCGCAATTGCGGACATATTTACATCGGCAAGAAGGCGCCGGACGTTTGTCCCGTGTGCAAGCATCCACAGGCGTATTTCGAGCTCATGGCGCAAAACTATTAATCCGATCCCTTTCGTTGATCCCTTCGGGGATCATTTTTTTTTGTGGGCGCCGCCGCCGCTCCCGCCCCCGAATGGCAGCGCCCAACGGAGTCGGAGGTTCCCACCCCGCGCCGGCGGCGCCCGACATTCTCAACGCGCGATGAGCTACAAAAGCAGACGCCGCATTTTTTTCGCGGTAACGCCCCAACGTCGGTGACGCTCGTCCCGCGTCGGTGACGCTCTTCCCGCGTCGGCGTCGCCCGCCCC
>CALGGP010000009.1 GCA_937915885.1 uncultured Selenomonadales bacterium
TGGGTGGGCGGGATAAATGGATTTAAAGGGGTGAGAGAGATTGATAGAGATCAATGCGACGATCCTCGCACAAATTCTCAACTTCGTTATCCTCGTGATCTTCCTCCGCGCCGTCGCTTACAAGCCCGTCTGTCGACTGCTCGAGCAGCGCTCCAATAAAATTCAGAGCGACATCAATAAAGCCGAAGCCGACCGTCGGGAAGCCGAGCAAACACTTGCGCAGTACCGTCAAAAACTGCAGGACGCCAACGTCAAGGCGCAAGAGATCATCGACAACGCCGAGAAAACCGCCCGCGACGCTCACGACGCAAAAATCCTCGAGACAAAACGCGACGTCGAGCAGATCAAAAAATCGGCGCAGGAAGAAATTCAACGCGAACGCAATCAGGCGATGGAGCAGATGCGCAGTGAAGTCGTGGCGCTGAGTCTGCTCGCCGCCGGTAAAGTCATCGGCAAGAGCATCGACAACAAAGAAAACGAGCGGCTCATCAATGAGTTCATCAATCAGCTCGACAAAGAAAAGCTCGGTGATCTATCATGCTGAACCTGCAGTTGGCGCTGAAATATTCGACGGCGATTTTCGAGATCGCCAAGGACGAAGGCAAACTCGTCGAGTACGGCGAGGAGCTGGCGACGGTGCGCAACGAACTGTTCAGCGTGCCGGAGGCGAAATCATTCTTCCAAAATCCGAACGTGTTGCCCGCCGCCAAAAAAGAATTGATCGCCAAATGTTTTCAAGGGGAGCTGTCGCCGATCGTGTTCAACTTTTTGTTGCTGTTGGTCGACAAGCGGCGGATGGGAATATTTGAGGCGATCGAAGACGAATATCGAAAGCTGTCGAATCGGGAGCGCGGGATATTGATCGCGGACGTGACGACGGCTCGACCGTTGACGAAAGGACAGCAGACGAAACTTCAAAAAAAGCTCGAATCGGTCAGCGGGAAGAAAATACAGTTCCGTCTGCATCGGGACGAAGAGATCATCGGAGGCGTGATCGTCAAGATCGGCGACAAGAGGATCGACGGCAGCGTTCGCGGACGGCTTGAAAGTTTGCGGGCGCAATTGATGGTCGGCGAATAAATTTTTTCTCCCGTCCGCTCTGTCGGTGACGATGGGGGCGCCGTCGACGCTCCCGCCCACCAATGACGGCGCCCAACCGAGGACAGCGTTCCCACCCGCGTCGGCGGCGACCAAATGCTTTTAAAAGGCAACGTTTTTCGAGGGCGGTGGCGGAAAAATGCGCTCCTGCCCCGCGTCGACGGCACCTTAACGGATTAAAAAGGCAACGCCTTTCGTCGGCGGCGACCAAATGCTTTTAAAAGGCAACGTCTTTCGAGGGCGGTGGCGGAAAAATGCGCTCCTGCCCCGCGTCGGCGACGCCTTAACGGATTAAAAAGGCAACGCCTTTCGTCGGCGGCGACCAAATGCTTTTAA
>CALGGP010000010.1 GCA_937915885.1 uncultured Selenomonadales bacterium
TCCACGTCGGAATCGTCGTCCAACTGAACATAAAATATAACGCCCCGAGCAGCGTCTTGCCCTGATAAAATTTATGCGCGCCGACCGTCCCGAGGAATTTCCGCCACGAATCATTCTCCTCTCAATTGTCTTTCATATATTGCTTGTAAAAATCATCAATCGGCATGAACAAATACCGCACGCCCTCGAGCAACCCGATCCACGTCGGAATCGTCGTCCAACTGAACATAAAATATAACGCCCCGAGCAGCGTTTTGCCCTGATAAAATTTATGCGCGCCGACCGTCCCGAGGAAAATCGCCAGCGCCGATTGGATCATCTTCTGCTTGATGACTGCAGGACGCTCTCCTTCGGGGATCAACGATCGATTGCGAAGATGATCATCGGGGCGCGCAACCCGCGTCGATTGCCGACGCTCGACGGGGATCGCCTCAAAAATTTTTTCCTGCGTTCCCTCCGATTGAACCTCCGACATTTCGATCGTCACATCATCGGATTTTTTGTTGATCCCTTCCGTCCGAAAATGTTCCTCCAAAACTCGAATCTCCGCCTCCGTCGACAGCATCTGATCGTTGACGATCCGCTCGAGCTGTTCTTCGTACGCCGCCTCCAAGCCTCCGAGCGTCTCTTTGATTTTTGTCTTCAGCTCCCGCACCCGATCGGTCGTCAATTGCGTCTCGTCGAGCTCCTCGTATTTTTGAATCAGCCGCACCGCACGATCCTGATAATAATCGACGAATTTATACGCGAGCGTGATGCGCCGCGGCTCCTTCTCCATCTGCCGAAGAATATTTTTTCCGATCGCCTGCAGCGCCTTCAATCGAGCGGTGAGTTCCTTATCCTTCGACGCCTTCAATCGTTGCTCGATGAAATTGAAATCCTCGACGGCTTTATTATATTTCTCTTGGAATAATGCGGCGCGCTCCTCGTCGAGTTCTTTCAAGTCGAGCCGACGCGGCGGATTGTTTTTCGAGCGATTGAGCCCGATTGCAATGCCGCCCGTCACGATTGACACCGCCATTATTATCAACATCAGATTGTCGTCCATGAGTTTCACCTCTTGCCGCGATTGTATCACAAGCGGGCGCCGCGTTGCAATCAAAAATCTTGACGATCGCGGCGGCGACGTTTAAAATGATCGCGGTCGAAAATATTTTTGTTGCAGGAGGTAGTCATGAAAAAATATTTTGCAGCGCTGGCGCTCGCGGGGCTGCTGGTGAGCGGATGCGGCAATCAACAGCCGGCTCCCAAGCCCGAGCAGAAAACCGAGGAGAGCAAACCCGCTTTCGAGCAGGCGGTCGAGCCCGTCCAAAATGCGGCGACGAATGCGGCTAACGAAGTGAAAGACGCCGCCGAGCAGACAGCCGCCGACGCTCAGAACGCGGCGACCGAGGCGAAAGAGGCAGTCGAGCAGACCGCGACCGAGGCGAAGGACACCGTCGAGCAGGCAGTCGACAATGCCGCCGATGCCGCGAAAGAGATCGTCGACTTCGATCTGCCGGCGATGATCAGTTCGGCGCCGTCGATCGGCACGACGCGTGAGGAGTTCGAGACTTACGGCGACGGTCAATTTACCGCCGATTACGATCAGAGCGGGCGCGTGGTCTCGATGGAGTTTAACACTCCGACGATCGACAACGACATGCTTGCGAGCATTTTGCCGTCCGATGTGAAGATCACGTCGTTCGACACGAACAGCTCAACAGCCACGACGCAAGTCAATCACTTCCAAGGCACGAGCGAGCAGCTGAAGAAAGTCAATCCGGCGAGCGGCGGGCGTTTCGAGGCGTTCACGAATTTCGACAAGCAGACGAGTCAATTCCTCGGCGGCTCGATTAAAGTTGTTCAGTGATAAAAAATTTTTCGTTCCGATCGTCGTCAAGGCGATCGAATTTTTTTTTTGAGCCTCCGAAAAAAATTTGCGCCTGCAAAAATTTTTCCGCGTTGAAAGTTGCAATTGACGCAACACCCCATGCTCATTGATGATATAATTCGCGGAAATAATGATGAGTGATGGAGGTGATGGCGGTGGTGAAATTTGATTTACAAGACCTGCCGCTGTTCAAAGACCTGTCGGGAGATGAAGTCAAACGCTTCCTGCGACAGACGGGCGCGACGACGAAAAGTTATTCGCGCGGGACGCGGGTGCTGAAGATGTACGAGTCCAATGCAAACATCGGGGTGGTGGTCGAGGGCTCGGCTCAAATCGTGGCGGAGGATCGAATGGGCAATGAAACGATCGGGCATCGGCTCGAGCACGGAGCGATCATCGGCTCGACGTCGGCGATTCTCAATCTCGAGGGCAGTTTGACATCGGTCGAGGCGCTCACCGACATGAAGGTGCTTTGGATTCCGTATCAGGCGTTGATCACGGCGGGACCGAAGCTGAGCCGCATTCACGGCGTGGTGATGAAAAATCTGCTCGAGTCGTTCTGCATCAAAAATATTTTAATGATGGAGAAAATCGAGGTGTTGTCGCATCGGTCGTTGCGCGAAAGAGTGATTCTCTATCTGATGCAACGAGAGAAGCGTCAAAACAGTCCCGACGGCTCGATAAAAGTGCCGGGGCGAGTGCAATTGGCGAAGGAGCTCGAGTGCAATCGGAGTGCGTTGACGCGGGAGCTGAGCAATATGAAGCGCGAGGGTTTGATCAATTGCGGGAGACATTGGATGCAGCTCAACAAAGACAAGTTGCGTGAGGTCGGCTGATTGTCGATGCGGATCGTTTTCGACGGAGTGAAGTTATCATTCGGCGACAAAATTATTTTTGATGGCTTGACGACGGAATTTGAGAGTGGTCGGGCGACGGCGATAGTCGGAGCGAACGGCGCGGGCAAGTCGACGCTGTTGAAATTGGCAGGGCGATTTCTCGAGCCGGACGACGGAACGGTCAAAGCGTTTGACGGCGACAAAGAATTGCTCCGCGCGGAGTATCGAAAAAGGATAGCGGCGTTGGCGCCGACGATGAATTTATACGATCGATTGACGGCGTCGGAAAATCTGAAATTCTTTGCGGGGCTTCGGGACGCGGCGATTGATGACATCGACGGGCTGTTTGCTCGGGTGGGCTTGACGGTCGGGGACGGAAAAAAATATGTCGGCGAGTACTCGACGGGAATGAAGCAGCGGCTGAAGTTGGCGATCGTGTTGGCGGTCGACGCGGACGTGTGGTTGTTGGACGAGCCGGGCGCGAATTTGGACGAGGCGGGGCGGTCGATGGTGTTGTCGGAGATCGCTCGGGCGGTCGGAGAAAAAAAATTAATATTGTTGGCGACGAACGATCCGATCGAGGCGGAAGCTGCCGAAAATGTTTTAAGGCTCTGAAAAGGCTCGGGGCGCCGCCGACGCGGGTGGGAACCGCTTCCTCTGTTGGGCGCCGCGCTCGGAGGGTGGGAGCGCCGACGGCGCCCACCTGCCAATCCTCCTCGGGCGGGCGAAAAAAAATTTTATGGGGCGGTCGAACGGGATCAAAATTTTAACGGTTTTACGCAAAGAAATTACGGCGGGGCTCCGACATCGCGCGGCGTTGGCATCGATGCTGATGTTCGCGTTGACGGCGCTCGCCTGCATGAGCCTCGCACTCGGAGGCGCCGCGCTCGAGCCGAAAATTCTTGCCGCGCTGTTATGGATAGTAATATTCTTTGCGTCGACGGTCGGGCTCGACAGAAGTTTTGAGGACGAAGCCGCCGCCGGAACTCTCGCGACGTTGAAAGTTTACGCCGACGCTCAATCGATCCTGTTCGGCAAAATGATTTACTCGTTGCTGTCGTTGACGGCGCTGACGATATTTCTCCTGCCGATGTTCATCATTCTGTTCGATTGTCCGATCGCCGCTCCATTGTCGATGCTGTTGACGGTGGCGTTGGGGCTGGTCGGATTGTCGGGTGCGGGGACGTTGATCGCGGCGATCGCGGCGACGGCGTCCGTCAAGAGTGGGCTGTTCTCGATTCTCTTATTCCCGATCGTATTGCCGATTTTTTTGCCGGCGATTGCGTTGACGTCGGCGGCGATGCTTGGCGGCGAAATTTCGTTGACGATGCCGATTGCGATGCTCCTCTACGACGCAATTCTGATCGTTGCCTCCTCGATCCTCTTCGACTACATTTGGAATTAGTTTCGTCCGATGGTAGAAAGGGGCGCCGCCAGCGCTCCCGCCCACGAACGCGGCGCCCCAATTGTGGCAGTGGTCCCCACCCGCGCCGGCGGCGCCCGCCTCTTTATTGGCAACGGGCTCCGAAGTCGGGCGGCTGATTTTATCGGCGAATCATGCCCGCGTCGGCAGTGCCCGCCTCTTTGTTGGCAACGGGCTCCGAAATTGGGCGGCTGATTTTATCGGCGAATCAAGCCCGCGTCGGCAGTGCCCGCCTCTTTGTTGGCAACGAGCTCCGAAGTCGGGCGGCTGATTTT
>CALGGP010000011.1 GCA_937915885.1 uncultured Selenomonadales bacterium
TATCTAGTAACTTCCATTCCGTTTGTAACGAGAACAACTGGGTTTCTCTTCGGCAGAAAAACCCCTTCACATTCTCCATACGCATACATCGGCTGTGGATTGTGCTTGGGCGTCAGGCAAACAGAACGACAGATGACATCATTTGTGTATGTCACACTCTTGGGGCTGAACTTGGCGATAAAGCCGAGATAGTCGTCATTATTTTCCAATTGCACAAGCTCGTTGTACATGGCCAGGCCCTGCACCGTGTTCGTGTCGATGTGAAGGTAGTCGCTCTCCTCCACGACACATCCAAACTCCTCTTTCCCGTGGCCCGAACCATATATCCCGTTATAATGGTCTGGGGCCTCAACATGCCATTCGAAGTCCGGGTCATAGAACTGAAACTCCACATGCGCGATGCCATTTGAATTGGACATCGCACTCGTTTGATTAACTGGTTTGGTTGAGCCAATTTTCTTGACCAGAGCCTCATACAAAACCTTTGTGTCAAATAGTGAGTTCTGAATAAAATAACTGTGAATCCAAGGCAATTCCGTTCTGCCTTTAGGAACACAATTCGTTGCCATATCAACATTACGAATCAATCCGTTAGTAAAATCTGCCTGAGCTAAAATACTGCCAAGTACCGAGCCTCCCCACTTCGGCACGGGATTCGCGCCGGCGGCGAAGGACTCTGCAGGGATTCCGTGTGAAAGCGCGTACCAGCGGACCATGTCGTTGGCCTGGAGGAACGCGCTGCCGCCTTCGCCATATATCTGCTCGTCGCTGAAGTCCTTGAAGAACGGGCGAACCATCAGGTTCGTGTCGGCGATCAAGAACGTCTCTTCGGGTGTGTATTTCCTGTAACCGTATGTCTGCACGCCGTTCAGAATGCCTTCGTCCACCTCCTTAGCATAGTGGTCGCTGAACACCCAGCCTGCCTGCGGGGAGAACGAGACGAGATAGGAGCCCCGCACACGTTCCTGGTTGTACCACGCGAATTTACGCGTCAGAGGCCATTTCCAGTTGCCGTTTCCGTTCGCGACGACTTCATCCTTCGAGGAATAGAAGTTGACCGTGTTGTCCACGTCCTTGAACAGCCCTTTCCACGTTAGGCCCTGACGCGCGTCACCCGGCGTGCCCAAGAACAATTCATACCAGTGCGACGATCGGACCCGGTCCGGGTATGGCCGCCATGCCGATGGCGTCATGGCGTGCTTTGACTCCTCAGTCACGGCCCCTGCGGCATCATACGCCTCGACGGGAACCGCCGCGTTGAGCATGAAGTCCGAGATGCCTTGACGGCTGACGGCGTTCACGTTGAAGTCTTTCGCGGCTATTTCGAGCGGGGTATCGCCGCTGTTATCGACCGTCGCTTTGACGTTGCGATCAACGTTCGACACTGCCACCGACACGCCTGCCGCCACATTGTTTGCGCCCGCCGCGCCGCCTATGAAGCCGCCCTTGTTGGTGTAATCGTAGGCGCCCACGTTCACCGAGCCCGCGTTGCCGTCGAGCGCCGCGTTGGTGCTGTTGTCGAAGCCCGCCTCCGTCTTGCCTCCGACGGTGACGAAGTTCAGCGAGCCTGCGCCCGTTCCGCCGCCATCGTCGAATTGCACCGACGCCGACGCGATCAGTGAGCTCAATCCGTGCGTCGAGCTGGCGTCGACCACGATCCCCGACAGATTTTCCGTCGTCCGATTGTCGGCAAGCCCGCCCGCCGACCACGTGTTGGAGCTGACTGCCTTCGTAATGAGAATGCCGTCGGCAATCCCGTGATTGACTTTGATCAAATCGTCCGTCGAATCGGAGCCCGCCACGCTCAAGGTCGAGCCCGTGACCTTGGCGGAGGTGTCGCCGTTGATCTTATTATTGGAGCCCGAAACGCCCAGTGAAACGGTGCCGCCCGACACATCGACCGTGCCCGCGTAATTGGAAAGTATGTCGTCCGACTGCGAAACAACGCCGAAGTTCTTCGTCGCCGACGCGTTGACATTCTCGACCAGCGCGTTGGTGGCGGAGCCGACGTGGTTATGAGAGCCCGAGCCCGAGCCCGTGAATATGGAGGAATCCATAATGGCAACGCCGCCCGAGCCGACGCCGCCCGTGATCTTCTGCTTCGACTCCGCGCGGATGTCGACATTGCCGAGCGCGTCGGCGGTTTCGTTGAGCGTGTCGTTTTTGAAGAACGCATCGGTGTCTTGATTGATGTCGGCAACGGCAACGCCGATCGATGCGGTGACGTAGTTTTGATTGGAGCCCGCCACAATCGCCGCAACGTTGGTGATGCTGCCGTCGGAGTTGGCGACGATGTCAAGATCGGGAGCGCCCGTGACGTTGGTGTTGATCAAGCCCGCGTCAACGTCCTTGTCGATATACGACGCGGCGCCCGCGCCCTGCAGGTTCATGCGAAGTTTCTTGGAACCGTAGGAAATGCCGACGCCCGCCGCTGTGTTGGTGATGGTTGAATCGTCGGTGGTCTTGAGAGAAATCTTGCCGCCTTCGCGCGATGCAATGTTGGAATTTTTGACGGACGCCTCGAGTATTTCGTTGTTGTCGGAGGTGCCGATTTGAGAGAAGGCAACGGCGGATGCAACTTGAGCGCCGACGGCGACGTTGACCGAGCCCGCGACGGTGGTCTTGGTGGCAGTGTCGTCGGCGGTGACGCTGATGTTGTCGGCATTGGTGGCAGTCAAACCGTCGGCGAGCGCCTTGGTGCTGTTGGTGCCGCGATTGATGGCGACGTTGCCGTTGATAATGAAGTTGGCGGTGGAGACGTTGACGGCAGCGCCGACTTCGACGGTCTTAGAGCGATTGACGGCGCCGATGTCGATCGAATTTGCAGCGTTGTCGAGCCCGTTGACGACGGAGTTCTCGACCGAAGATTGAACTGTGTTGTTGAGAGAGTTGGAGGAAAGCGCCAGCCCGATGGTGGCGGCGTCGCCCGCGCTGATTTCGCCGGCGACGTTGACGACTTGCGAATCGTTTTCGGATTTGAAGTTGGAGCCGGAGGCGTTGACGGTCGAGCCCGTGACGTTGACGCCGTTGTTGACGGAGCCGACGTTCCAACCGACCGAGCCGACCGCATTGATCCCCGCCTGATTGTATCTACCTGCGGCGTCGCCGTGATAGATGAGCTCAATGTTGTCGTCGTTCTGATTGCCGTCTTGATTGCCGCCCTGATTGCCGCGAGAGTTGGAATAAGAGCCCGCGACGCCCGCCGAGACGTTGACGAGACGGAGCTTGTCATATGAGGACGCAACGACGGAGGGCGAATTGACGGTGGCGTTATTGATGGTGACGGTGTCATCGACATTGACTTTGTTGATGGCAACGGCGGCGCCGACGGGACGCGCGGAGCTCGACGAATCCTCGGTGTAGCCGACTTGGACGCCGAGCGCGGCTCCGACGATCACCGCGCCGTCAACATTCTCGAGATTGACATTTTCCTTGGCTTGATCGCCGAGATATCCTTCGCCCGTGATGTCGAGCCCCGCGTTGATCAGCGCCTGCCGTTTGGCGTTATCGTTCGCCTTCTGATCGTTGAGCAAATTGACGGTGGAGGCATTGATCGTGGCGCTGTCGATGAAGGCATCGGACGTGGAGACCAATTGCCCGTGAGTGACGGTGGCGCCGAAGGCGTAAGGGTTAATCTTCGCCTCTTCGTAGCCGGAATCGGTAGAGGATGCAACCCCGACCGACACGGCGGCGTCGACAATCACATCGGACTTGACGGTTGAAATGTCGGCGTTGTTGACGAAGTGATTGCCGCCGAAGACGCCCGCTTGCAGATCGTTATCGAGGTTGGCGAGCATGACGGAGGCGGTACCGGATTTGGAGCTGCCGCCGGTGCCGAGGGCGATTGAAACATCGGCGCCGCCCGCGACGAGAATATCATTGGATTTGGCGTGCACGTCGAGATTATTGAAGGCGTGATCGACGGAGCCTGTGTTTGAATTGACGACGAGCGCTCGAACGTCGTTATCGGCGAGATTGACGCCGACGCCCGCAGAGACGTTGACATCGTCGGAGTCTGAGGAGACGGCGAGCGCGAGCCCGAGGGCAGCGGCGACATCGACGCCGTTCTTGGTGGCGGCGACGGTGAGAGTGCCGTCTTTGCGATTGAGCGTCGAATTGGCAATCAGAGCATCGACCTTGCGATCGCCCTTGTTGACGGCAGCGGCGCCGCCGACGGTGCCTGTCTTATCGGCGACGTTTGATTTCGCCCAGTTTATGGCGGCGCCGCCCGAATAAGCGCCGTTATAAAGGTCGTCGGTTGCTTTGACGTTGACGCTGTTGACGTTGACGCCGCTGTTTTCGACCAACGCAACGGTATCGCCGTCGGAGAGATTGATCGCGACCGAGCCCGCCCCTTCGATTTTCACCTTGACATCGGAGAAGCCGCTGCCTTGCCCGAAGAGATTGCTTTCGTCGCCTTCGCCGTCATCGTCTTCTTCTTCTTCGACGTTACCCGTGCCCGCATTGTCGGCGTCATTCAATTCATTGTCGAGCCCGTTGCCGTTTTCGGAGTTATCATCGTCTATGAGTTTTTCGGACTGTTGACCGCCGTCGCCGCTGCCTTCGTCGTCTCCGATAATGGCCCCGTCGTCGTCCGACGCATTACCCTCCGCGATTTTCCGTTGAATATTCCTCGACAGGTTACCGCCGAGTGTTTTCGACAGTTTATTTGCGGGCCAATCGAGGAAGTAATACCCCATGCCCGAGAAATTATCGCCCGCATCGAGAATTTTATTGACGGTATTGAAGGCGTTATTGGTATCGCCCATATACCCGCCCTCGACGCCGATCGAATTGATTGTACCGTCGACCTTTGCATCAACGGTGATATCGCCCGCGTTGATCGTGCCGCGATCGCCGCCCGTGGTTCCGAGCATCGCGACCTGCTCACTGCTCACTGTTTGACGGAGCGCCTTCACTCCATCAATCCTTTTCGCCTCGACGTCCTTGACGTGATCGTTTGCAAGTATTTCCTTCCGACGGACGGCTTTTGCCTCGTCGATTGCCTGCTCACGATGATCGGCATCAATCTTACCGTCTTTGATATCCTGATCGATTGCGGTCTCGATTGCTGCGATCTCCGCTTCGGTGAGCGTGGTATCCTCGACGGACTGATCCGACGCGTTATCTCCTATCATCGCTATCGAATGCACATCAAAATTATTCAGATTGACGCCCGCTCCCACTGCCGCCGCCGTGGAGCTGTCGCCGACCGTCACTCCGCCCGTGATTGCAATTATATCGGTATCGTTATTCGCCTTGACGTTGAGCGCTGTCGCCGCATTGATACTCGTCTGGTCGTCGACGGACGTGATTGCAAACGAATCCCCGTACATCAGATTGACCATCCCGCTTACGCCGACCTTGCCTGCCGCGCCCGACCCGTAAATGATCCCTATCTGATTGACATTGGTATCGGCATTGACATTGACTGTATTGCCCGACAGCTGATTGTTTTTGCCGATGACGGTTGTCGCTCGACCGTCGATCCCGGTGATCACGACCGACGCTCCGATCCCCGCGCCCGCTCCGGTATCGTTGGCGGCGAGGTACTTACCGCCCTGCCCCGTCAATTCAACTGTATCGGTCGACGAATTTGACGTGACATCGGCTTGATCGGTGCCCGTGACCTTGACGCCTTCGCCGAGCAGTGTCAACGCGTTGTCATCGACGCCGATCACTTGCACCGCCCCGACCACATCAGCCTTTGACGCTTCCTCATCCTTGAGACTGTCCTGAACGGCGGTTCGAGCGTAAAAATTGACGTAATTTGCGGGATCGAGCACTCCGAGCGTTGTCGCCAGCGCCCCCTTCAACGTGCCGTAGATATTCGCCCCGTCATCAATGGTTTCGGTGAACTGTTTGAAAGTGTAATGATTATACCTCTGCGAGATTTTATCCTGTATCTCCGCCATTTTTTTGGCATATTCCGCCTTATCGGTGATGCTGCCGAGCTCATTGATGGCGGTATCGACCTCATCATTGCCGTTGGAGAAATCGGCGCCGAACTTCTTACAGGTATTGATAAAGGTCGTCCACATTTCCTTGATATAATTCATTTCGGCGGTGAACTGATTGTAATCGGCTTTGGCATCGGAGTTGACGGCGACGGTCTTGCCTGTGAGCTCGACATTCCTGCCGACGATGGCATTTGCATTATTATCGACATTGACGACATTGACGGCGCCCCCGACGCCGACCTTTGTACTCGAGCCTTCCTTCCTGTTATTGAGCACATTGGTGACGTCGGAATGCAGGGTAGCGGTATTGAGTGTTGAATCGATCGACAGCTCATCGACGGCGGACATTTTGACGCCGTCGGCGACATTGACTTTGGCATCGTGATTATTGGCGAGCACTCCGACGGAGGCGCCCGCCTTGAAAGTGCCGCCCGTCAAGAAATTGGAGGCGGTACCGTTGCCGCGCTTGAGCAGATCATTGCCCTCTTTACTGTTGTAAATGGCTTCGTCATCTTCGGTGGATTTGGACTTGATATAATCCTCGAGCCCCTTCCAAAGGGCATCGAGCACGCCCGTATCATCTTCCTCTTTGAGGTCGTCGGCGGATTTACCGCTGCTCATAAAATTTCTGTCGCCGATCTCGTTATTGACGGACAGTCGACTGCCGACATCCTTATTCTGAGCGTCGACATCGATCTTGCCGCCCGCGGTGATGTCGCCGTTGAGATTGACGATGGCGTTGCTGTCGCCGTTATTGATGCCGACGGCGGTTGAGAGGAAGGACATATCGGGCGTGGCGGTGATGACGTTATTATCGACGGAATAATTGCCGGTGGCATTGGCGGAGAAATCGCCGCCCGCGTTGACGGTGCCGAGGTCGACCTGCGCCTTATTATCGACCTTGGCGATGCCGATTGCGGTATAGAGGACGGAGTTAGTCTGGTCGTTGCCTGCGGCGGTGGCGGCGCTGGCGGACATATAGAGGTTGGCGCCGGCGGTGGCGTTGGCTTTGACGGAGCCGCCCGCGTCGACGTTGCCCTTGACATCGACGGTAGCGTTATTATCGATCTTTGCGTAGATGAAAGCGGCGGTGGGAATGGCATTGGTGACGGTAGTGGTGCGGCGCTTCTCGGGCGTATTACTGAGAATCATGGCGCCGGTGGTAGCGTCGGCACTGAAAGAGACATCGCCGCCCGCCTTGACGTTGCCGCCGACGGTGACGGTGGCGTTATTGGTTTTATTCATCCAATCGGCGTCGATATCAAAGCCGATGGAATTGAGGAAAGAGGCTTTTACATTGCCGATGAGATTAAGGACGGAGCCCTCTTTGAAGGTGGTAGTGGCGGAGGCGCCCATGGTGACGTTGCCTGTCGCATCGATGTTGCCGTTCATATTGATGGCGGGCTTGAGGGTAGTAGACTTATTGCCGGGCCAGACGGTGAGAGCGTTGCCGCCGATGGTGCCGAGAATGCTGTCGTCGGCGTTATGAGTGGCGCTGACGGCGATGATGATATCGCCGGTGCCCGAGGGATCGGCAGTCATCTTAAGATCGGAAATATTTTCGACGGTGTTGCCTGCGTTTACGAGGTTGGTAAAATCGATATCGGTCTTGGCGTTGAGAGTGGCGCCTTGATTGACGTTGACTTCCTTACCGCGGAGAGCGATCTGATTGCGGGCGTTAATGACGCCGTTGATCTCGACGGCTTTATCGGACGGGTTGAGATAGCCGCCGTTTATATTGGTGGCGAGTTCCTGACGGAGATTAGACATGGTACCGTCGCGTAGAGATTTGAAGTCGGAGGAATCGACGGCGTAAGCGTTAAAGGCGCCTGCATTGATGACGCCTGATTTACCGACGGCGATGCCTTCGGGGGATAAAAAATAAAGGTTTCCGTCGACGGCGCCGTCTCTGATGGCGTTGACAGTGCCGTTGACATCGACCTTATGATTAACGAAATTGACGAGATCGAAAGCGAAGTTGGATTCGCCCTGCTTATTGAAATGGAGATTAGCGATCTCGTTTTCGGACAGATTGAATTTATCGAAGACATTACGAGCGAGATTGCCGTCGAGTTCCTGAGCATAGAGGTCGTGTACGGGGTCTGATCCGATCAAGGATTTGCCGTCCTTATCGGTGATGTCGGAGGCGTTAGCGACAGGGGGGGGGGGGGACGTGAAGAGACTGAAAGCAGTCAAGCCGAGCAGAATTTTTCGGACGGCGTCCCTGGAGGGAAGGTGCCGTTTGAATTTCCGAAGCAAACTCATGAGGATCAATCCTTTCGATAATGATTGACATAGTATAGCATAACCGTGCAAGAAAAAAAGAGGGGGCGCGCTGCCCCGTCGCCCCAATTCCTAATTCCTAATTCCGCATTCCTAATTCCTAATTAAAGGGGCGCCGCTCAACGCTCCCGCCCCCCAAGCGCGGCGCCCAACCGAGCCCGCAGTTCCCACCCGCGCCGACGGCGCCCCATCCTTTTGAAAAAATTTTTTTCCGTTACCCCGAAGCTCGGTTCCCGCAGGGAACATAGGTTGGGTGGGCGGGAGAAATTATTCCATGCGTTCCCACCAAGGATCGAAGTGCTGATCGCGTTGCCCGATCAAAACTTTTTCTCCGATCATCGGCGTCAATCGCTCATAATTTTTATCCCGACTGTATTTCGTCATTTCGATCATCGGCTCCTGCCACGGGTGCATCGCCAGCGCAAACTTCCCATTGTGCGACGTGATCACCTGCCGCGCTCCGATATCCGCCGCCGCCTGCGCCGTTTCCTCCGGCAGCATATGTATCGCGTGCCAACGAATATTATACTGTCCGTTCTCCATCAATGCCAGATCGAAGCCGCCGAACTTTTGTCCGATTGCCTTGAAATGCGCGCCGTATCCTCCGTCGCCGCTCACGAAGATTTTTTTCGACGGTGTCTCGAACGCGAACGCGCACCACAACGTGGGATTGGTCGTTAAAAATCGTCCCGAGAAGTGTTGCGACGGCAGGATATGAATTTTTAATCCGTCAAGCTCAACCGTCGAGTCCCAATCTTCTTCGTGCAGCCGATCGAGATCGAAGCCCCATTGCTCGAAATACTCACCGACGCCGAGCGGCACGACGATATTTTTGATCTTGGGCTTTAAGTCCATGACGGTGGCGTAATCGAGATGATCCCAATGGTCGTGAGTGATGGCAAGGATGTCGAGATTGGGAATATCGGCGGCGGAGTAAATATTCGAGCCCGGGAAGGCTTTGTTGACGAAGAACACGGGCGAGCCGTAGGACGAAAAGACGGGGTCGATGAGAATTTTTTTGCCGCCGAGTTGCATGAAGAAAGTCGAATGCCCCATCCAAACGAGAACGTCTTCGGACGGGTTGAGCGAGTGCAGATCGGTTTTGACGGAGAGCATTGGCTGTTTAGGAAAGAGCGCGGATTTATCCTGAAGAAAAAATTTAACGGTGGTGACGATGCGATTCTCGTCGGGATCGGCAAGAACCTCGACGGGCTCGAGACATTCAAAGCGCCCGTTGATGAAATGCGGCGAGGCTTGAATGCGCTCGAGGCGAGTTCCGCGCGGAAGGCGTCCGAACTTGGCGGTGTTGACAAACCAAACGCCGCCTCCGACGGCGAGTCCGAGCGCTCCGAGTCCGCCGAGTAAAAATGATCTTCGATCCATCAAAAAAACTCCTTCGTTCATTGCATCGACCAATAGTTTATTGCCTTTCAAGATTTTTTTCAAGATGAATCGCGCCCAAAAATTTTTTTACACAGCTTGCTTAAGTTTTTGGAGGCAACGATCGAAAAAAAAAAAACGAACTACGGTTTAAAATTTATTCTGCATTTATATCAGCGAAGGAGTTGATTTCTTTGTCGGACGTTGGAAAAATTTTTGAGAGGGCGCCGCCGATAAATAATCGCTGCCCGACGAGCCGACGCTCGCGAAAGCGACCGACGATATTCAAAAATAATATGTTAAGGAGGTTGAAGACAATGTTGAGACGATTGATTGCTGCCATGACAGTTCTGACGATGCTGCTCTGTCTGATAGTCAACACTGCGCTTGCCAATTCGCGCTTCAACAAAGACGACACCTGGCTCATCTACATGTACATATGCGGCGCGGATCTCGAATCCAACGGTCATGTTTCGACCCGCAACATCGCTGAGATGGAAAAAGTTAAACTCCCGCCGAACGTCAAAGTTCTAATCGGAGCGGGCGGCTCATTGGCATGGCATCACCCGACGATTAAAGCCGGCGGCGACGGAATTTATCTTTACAGCGCGGATCGTCTGGAAAAACAAGCCGATTGGAATGCGAACATGGGCTCCCCCGACACGTTGGCGAATTTCCTTCGATACGGCGAGAAAAATTTTAACGCAGACCATAGAATTATAATCTTCCGTGATCATGGCGGTCTGAACGGCGTTTGCTACGATTATAAATTTGGAAAGTACCTCAAGGATGATAGCGGCAGGTTCGTATTAAGGAACGGCACTCCTGTCCTTACCGAGCTTCCGCCACATTTGACTTACGACGATCTCAATAATGTCTTTGCAGCTGTTTATGGTAATTCTCCGGAAAATCCTCCCTTTGAACTCACGGGTTTCGGAGCTTGCATGACCGGTTCTTATGAATTGGCAAACAGCATCTCTAAGTTTTCACATTACATGTTGGGGTCGGAGTGCAGCGAATACGGTTGGTACTTCACGCCTTGGATTGAGGCGTTGGCGAATGATCCCTCCATGGACGGTGCTCAAATCGGAAAAGTGATCTGCGACAGCGTTCTGAACAGCTACGATGATATTACCAAGCTGACAAATACTTTTTCGGTTATCGACCTGACCAAAATGCCCGAACTCCGCGAGGCTTATGAAGAATATTTCGCTGAGGCTCTCAAGCGTGCCAACGAGGAGGCAGGCTTCAGCGGGGCATTCGCGCGTGCCGCATCCGCAAGAAATGTAGATAAGTACTCGAATCTTTATACCGATTTGGGGCTCCTTGCGAAGAATACCAAACAGATTATGCCTAAAGAATCCAAGAAGCTGCTGAAGGCTATCGATAAGGCTGTCGTTTACAACAAACATGGCTCATATCTCAAAAGCAGAGGAATCTCTACTTACTATCCTTACGTTTCGTCGGAAAGTCCCGTTATCCGCGAAGATGATTTTAATAACTTCTTGAGACAAAAATCTACTTCCAATGATCAAAAGAATCTCTACAGAAGATTGCTCGGTTTAAACGTTGCGGATATGCAAGGGGTTCCCGTCAAACTGAATTCGGAGGATCACTTTGTCGTAAAACTTACGCCCGAACAACTGGAAAATGTTTCGATGATCCAGTGTCTGTTGGTTCCTGTGATTGAGAACGGCGACCCCGACTTCGGTCTTGAGGACGAAGGGGGAGTACTTTCGATTTCCGCCGATGACTTGAAAATCGATTGGAAAAAGGGAACTGTCACGGAAAATTTCCGCGGAGTGCAACCGGTATTCGACGGGCATAAAATCGCCATGTTTGCGTCAGTCAAAAGTCGCGGTCATAATTTCTACGAGGTTCCGATTCTCCTCAACGTCCCGGATATCAACGATCTCGAGAACTTACACAAATACGCGTACTCTCTGCAAGTTCGTTATGATCTGTCAAAGAAAAAATACGAGATAATCGGTATCGGTTCGATGGTTGAAAACGGCATGGTTCGCAGTGTAAATTACAAACTTAAACCGGGCGACGTGATAACTCCGATTTTTATGGGATTCGCTCCTGAAGGCAGTGCGGATGCTGTCGGCAGACCGTTTAAAGATCCGAAAACCGGCAAAAATGTATTTATTTGTCCGAAATTCGGCAAGTCGTTCGTCTATACCCGCGACTCGGCGATCACGGACAAAAAAATTCTCAGAGGCAATTACGGCTACTTCTTCAATTTCATAGCTCCGAACGGCACTTCTGCAGCCGTCTCGCAGCCCGCCGCGATCACGATCGAGTACGGCGAGATTGACAGATGGGACTCGGAAGATTTGAAGGAAGAAGCCGAATAATAATCCGCCGGTAAAACGATGCTCACTTCCAACGGTCGATAAAAAATAAAAGCGGCGCGAGCCGCTGATTTTTTTTTGCCGTCGACAATTCATTGATGATCGAAGTAATTTATTTTCATCGCGCGTTTCACTCGAGCGAGCACTTCAGCCGTTTTGTTGCGCGCCTTGATCGTGCCGCTGCGCAACATCGACATCACCTCGTCGGGTCGATGCTCGTACATCTTCCGACGCCGACGGATCGGCTCGAGCGTCTCATTCAACACTTCCAACAAAAATTTTTTAACCTTGACGTCTCCGAGCCCGCCGCGCTGATAATGCGCCTTCATCTCGTCGACCGTCGCCCGATCGTCGCAAAACGCGTCGAGATACGTGAACACCACATTGCCTTCGATATGCCCCGGGTCGCTGACTTTGATGTGCGTCGGGTCGGTGTACATCGTCTGCACCTTTTGAGCGACAACATCAGCCTCGTCGCTGAGATAAATCGCGTTGCCGAGCGTCTTGCTCATCTTCGCCTTGCCGTCGAGACCCGGCAATCGCTTGCACACTTCGCTCGACGGCAGAAGAATTTCGGGCTCGACGAGGATCGATTGACCGCCGCCGTAAACGTCATTGAACTTGCGAACGATCTCGCGCGTCTGCTCGAGCATCGGCGTTTGATCTTCGCCGACGGGGACGGTCGTCGCATCGAACGCCGTGATGTCCGCCGCTTGACTGACGGGATAACATAAAAATCCTGCGGGAATGCTCGTCTCGAACCCCTTCTGAGCGATCTCGGTTTTGACGGTCGGATTGCGCTCGAGACGACTGACAGTAACCAAATTCATGTAATACGACGTGAGCTCGAACAGTTGAGGCAGTTGCGATTGTATAAAGATCGTCGACTTCTGAGGATCGAGACCGACGCCTAAATAATCGAGCGCGACTTCAAAAATATTTTCGCGGACGGCGGCGGGAGTGCCCGCGTGATCCGTCAACGCCTGCGCGTCGGCAATCATAATATAAATTTCGTCGTAAGCGCCGGAGTTTTGAAGTCGGACGCGCTCGCGCAAACTGCCGACATAATGTCCGAGATGAAGTTTACCGGTCGGGCGATCGCCCGTCAAAATTATTTTCTTCGCCATACTATCTCCTTTATTTTTATCGATGATTATGAGGGCGCCGCCGACGCTCCCGCCCCCGAGTGCAGCGCCCAACCGAGCCCGAGGTTCCCACCCGCGCCGGCGGCGCCCAATTCGAGCGGTCGAAGGCGGCATCCTTTTATCGGCAGCGCCCCGAACGTCGAAGGCGGCAGCCCTTTATCGGCAGCGCCCCGAACGTCGAAGGCGGCGGCTCTTTATCGACGGCGCTCCGAACGTCGAAGGCAGCGCCCTTTATCGGCAGCGCCCCGAACGTCGAAGGCGACGCCCTTTATCGGCGGCGCCCCGAACGTCGAAGGCGGCGGCTCTTTATCGGCGGCGCCTCTTTTATTTTGAAAAAAATTTTTTCGAGGGTGGGTGGGCGG
>CALGGP010000012.1 GCA_937915885.1 uncultured Selenomonadales bacterium
GGTGGGTGGGATTATTTTTCATCGCTTCGTCACATCCTCTAAGCCCTCAGGCAATCGCAACAAACTTACGTCGGGCTCCGCGCGGAACTCGTTTATTCGCACGATGCATTTCGAGCCCTGCGCCCGCCCCCGAGCGTCCCGACCGTACGACGCAAACGCGATCTTCACCAATCGAGCTCCGTCGAAATAATATCGGATCGCGCTCAACTCGTCGCCGTCACGCGCTTTATAATCCTCATACGTCAAGCCGCCGTCGAGCTCCCCGTGCGTCACGAACTCATATCGAACGTCGCCGTCCTCGAGCAACGCATTCAACAATCGACTGAAATCTTCATCGCCGTAGCTTTCGCCGTTAATCAGCTCCGCCATGTAATTTCGACCGTTCGCCGCCACCTTGCCCTTCTTGCTGCCGAAATACGTCACCGCGCCGTTGTCGGTGTACTTCGTAAAGAAAAAATTTTCGCCGCCGCGCACCAGTCGACACTGATGAAAATCCGCGTAGCCGACCTCCTCATATCGATCGTCGCCGTCGCTCACGACCACATCACTCATCGGTCGATTCGTAAAAAAATCGTTCGCGTCCACCGCCAGCCCGCTCTTGCCGTAAAGCTCCGTTTTCGTCCGATTCGTGACTCGAGACGCCGGCGTCAAATTTTCGCATCGGATCGTGTAGCGCCCGCCCAATAATATTTTTCTGTAAGCATCAATCTTCGGCTCATATTTTTTTTCGGGCTCAACGATTTGCGGCTCCTCAACGAGCGGCGCCTCTTCAACGATTGGCGCCTCTTCAACGATTGGCGCCTCTTCGACAATCGACAGCTCCTCGACAATCGGCTCCTTTTCGACAATTGGCGGCTCCTCAACGATCGGCGGCTCTTCAACGATCGACGGCTCCTCAACAATCGGCGGTTCCTCGACGATCGGCTCCTCGTCCTCGTCGGCATCGCCCGATTGATCGATCTCCGCCAACTTGCCTATCAGCACCGGACTCTCGAGCAGATCATTCATGTCGCCCACGCCCGCCGCAAATACTTTCGCCTTCGCGTCCACTTTGAAGTCGCTCTTATTCAGCGCGCCCGCTATTTTTTTGATCGACAGCCGATTGATCTCGTACTCGCGCCCGCCTGCTCCTATCAGCGATTGCGCCATCACCAACTCCCCGTCGCGATACAGCATGTCAAATATAATCCGCGCGCCGCTCCGATTATTCGTCGTCGCCTCGTATCGATCGCAATCGTATTCGCGCCCATCGATCGTCTTCTTCGTGCTCGAAATAAATTGCGGCTCGTTGAGCGCACGCGACACCCGATGAAACCGATCGCCCCAATTGAACACCGCCAACTCGTCCGGCAACGACAGCGACTTATCTATCGTCTGCCAACCTTCGCGCGGATTTAAATTTTCATCGTCGAGCCGTTCCTCCTCGAGCATGAACGCCACATTTTTTTCCGCGAATTTGTAATACCGACCGTTCGCATACATATACTCCGGATATTTATCCGCGCCGCCTCCGAATAACGCCCCCAACGGATTTAAAACAGCCACCGTCGCCGCCTGACCGCCCGTCAAAGCCGTCCGCGCCATGCGTCGACCGTCCTCCTCCGCGACAATCTTTCGGACGTTTTTATCCTCGTACTCTACATAAAAATTGCCGCTCGAAAATATCTGTCGATACTCCGACGCGCGCGGCTGCTCCGCCTCCGCCGTCGACATCAGCACCGTCGTCGACAGCATCAGCGCCGTTATAAATTTTTTCATGCGATCACCTTCAAAGCTGTAAACGCTCCAATAAAATATCCACCGCTTGAAACGCCGA
>CALGGP010000013.1 GCA_937915885.1 uncultured Selenomonadales bacterium
AATTTAATTGGTTCGGAATCAGCCCGACGATCTTCGGCGCGCTCTTTGAATCGACACTCAATCCGATCACAAGACGGTCGGGCGGCATGCATTACACTTCGATCGAAAACATTCACCGCGTCATCGATCCGTTGTTTCTTGACGACCTTCATGATGAATTTAAATCGCTCCGTCGCCGTCGAAAAAATAAGCGCCGCGAGTTGGAACGCTTCCAATTCAAACTGGCGCGGCTGAAATTTTTCGATCCCGCCTGCGGCTCGGGCAATTTCCTCACCGAAACGTATCTGTCGCTCCGTCGGCTCGAGAACGATGTGATCCGCGAACTCTACGGGCTCGGCGCGCGCTGCCGCATCGAAGTCTCCATCGAGAATTTCTACGGGATCGAAGTCAACGACTTTGCGGTTGCCGTCGCACGCACCGCCTTATGGATCGCCGAAAATCAGATGATGCAGGAGACCGAGATGATCGTCCACGAAAATATAAATTTCCTGCCGTTGACGAGCGCCGCGCACATCGTCGAGGGCAATGCGCTCACTCTCGACTGGTCGACGATCGCGCCGCGCGGAGTGGATTATATCATCGGCAACCCGCCGTTCGTCGGATATTCCATGCAATCGACCGGGCAAAAAACTGATCTGATGACGGCGACGGGGCTCAACAATAAGAAACTCGACTACGTTGTCGGCTGGTTTTACAAGGCGGCGGCGTTTATGAGCGACAACGCGACGCGCGCGGCGTTCGTTGCCACCAACAGCATTGTGCAGGGCGAGCAGACCGGCGCGGTGTGGCAAAAACTTTTTGAGACGGTGCACATCGACTTTGCATATCGCCCGTTCAAATGGCTCAGCGAGTCGGAGGACATGGCGGCGGTGCATTGCGTGATTGTCGGCTTCAGCGTTGCGCCCAATGATAAGCCGCGCGTCATTTTCGACGGCAAGGAAAAAATTATTGCGGACAACATCAACGCATATCTTTTGCCCGCGCCCGATTATTTTATCGGGACGCGACGCGCGCCGTTGTGTGATGTGCCGCCGATGAATCTTGGAAACATGCCTGTCGACGACGGCAATTTGATCATTGAAGCCGACGAGTATGAAGAATTTATTCGGAAAGAACCGCGCGCAAAAAAATATATCCGACATTTTATCGGATCGCAGGAATTTTTAAACGGGCTGGAGAGATATTGTTTATGGCTGGTCGACGCGACGGCGGACGATCTTCAATTGCCTTTGATTGCGGAGCGGATTGAAGGCTGTCGACGGTTTCGATTGAAAAGTAAAAAGGCGTTGACGAGAAAACGGGCGGCGACGGCTCATCTTTTCGCCGAAATCCGTCAACCGACGACGAATTATATTGTGGTGCCGCGCGTTTCATCGGAGCGTCGAAAATATATTCCGATGGGATTTTTTCCGTCCGATGTGATCGCCGGCGACGCCAATTCGATCATCCCCGACGCCTCGTTGTTTCACTTCGGAGTGATGGAGTCGTCGATCCATATGGCGTGGACGAAAATTGTATGCGGGCGGCTCGAGATGCGATATCGATATTCGGGGACGATAGTATATAATAATTTTGTGTGGTGCGGGTGGTCGGCTCGTATCGAGGAGACGGCTCAAGCAATCCTCGACGCTCGGGCACTTTACCCCGATTGGACGTTGGCGGCGCTCTACAACGAAGAGACCATGCCTGCCGAGTTGCGCTTGGCGCATGAGGCTAACGACTTGGCGGTGCTCGACGCCTACGGTTTTGATGCATCGCTGTCGGAGTTGGAAATTGTTTCGCGGCTCATGGCGGCAATTAGGAATTAGGAATTGGGGGTGACGGGGTGACGGAAAAAAATTTTTTCCCCGCCCACCCGCCAGATCGGAAGAGCACACGTCTGAA
>CALGGP010000014.1 GCA_937915885.1 uncultured Selenomonadales bacterium
GATGCGTTGCATCAAATGAAGTGCGTCGGAGGCGCGCGGCAGTTCGATCGGATCGTTGGAGCCTTCGACGTAATCATTTTTTTGTCGACCGCAAATTGCGCTTCCAACGGAGCAGTCGATGATAGGTGATGGCGAATCGATGAGCCTCGTCTCTGATGCGTTGCATCAAATGAAGTGCGTCGGAGGCGCGCGGCAGTTCGATCGGATCGCTCGAGCCTTCGACGTAGATCAACTCGAATTGTTTTGCGAGCGCGATGATCGGGACGGTTGAATGCTCCGCGCGGATAATTTCTAAAGCGGCGCTCAATTGACCGAGCCCGCCATCGATGACGATCAGATCGGGCAATTGATCGGAGCCGATATAGCGTCGGGTGAGGACTTCGCGCATCGATTGAAAGTCGTCGGGCTTGCCTTCGGTCGAGCGGATTTTATATCGACGGTAGGATTTTTTATCGGGGCTGCCGTCGACGAAGACGACCATCGACGCGACGGTTTCACTGCCTTGATTGTGGGAGATATCAAAGCACTCCATGCGCGTCGGACGACGGCTCAATCCGAGATATTGTTGAAGTTGATCGACGCCGACGGCTGGATCGCGGGGTTCGACGATCGAAGAAAAATTTTTGGCGTTGATGATCCGTTGAATCTCGGCGAGTTTTTTAACGGCGAAAATTTTATCTCTGATGCGCGCGGCTTCTTCAAAGTTGAGATTATCGGCGGCGGCGATCATTTTCGACGTGAGCTCATTTTCGAGCCGATCGGTTTGACCGTCGAGGAATAATGCAACGGCGTTGACGAGCTCGTTGTAGGTTTGACGGTCGACGGCATTGACGCAAGGCGCGAGGCAACGTTTGATGTGGTACTCGAGGCAAGGGCGCTTATGAAAATTTTTGCAGGATCGGAGCGGAAAAATTTTACGGATCAAACGTAGCGATTCGTGCATGGCGGTGGCGTTGGTGTAGGGACCGAAATATTTTGAGCCGTCGTCGGAGATGCGGCGGACGACGCAGATGCGGGGAAATTCTTCGGACGTAATTTTGATGCACGGATAATTTTTGCCGTCCTTAAGTGAGACGTTATATCGGGGCTGATGCTTTTTGATCAGTTCGCACTCGAGCAAAAGTGCCTCGACTTCGGTCGGCGTTTCGATCGTCTCGACGGCGGCGGTGTGTTCTCTCAACAGCCGCTCCTTCAAAACATTACTCATAAAATGTTGTCGGACGCGACTCCTGATGTTTATCGCCTTACCGACGTAAATGATCTCGCCGTCGGCGTTTTTCATGATGTAGACGCCGGTCGTCTCGGGCAAATTTTTTATTATCTCGTCGTCAATCATTCGCATCGTCCTTTGCATTTTGGGTGAGCGCGCGGAAGATTGTCAGCTCGTCCTCAACGCTGTCGGCGGGCGGGAACTTACGGCTCACGTCGAAGATCAGTGCCTTTTCTCCCGCCACCAAATCTCACTGTCGATGCCGCAATTCTTTTCGAGCCACCAACTTACCTTCCGCTGCCACGTGCCACTCAAGGGATTTGCATGAATCCAATCCTCAACGATGAAAGAGGACATTATTCTTATCCGCCGTATATCCTCCGCGCCGAACCAATTTTTTACATCGTCATAATAATAGGCGCGCAACTTGCCGTTGTGACTCCACTCGACGAAAACATATTTTCCGATCTGAAACAGCAATACGCTCTGATTGCTCCCGCCGCCGAAGAGATTGCCATGATGCAAAATTTTATCGCCCGCCTGCTTCGCGAAGTGCTGAGCCTCTTTACCGAGAAACACCCACGTGTTGGTGATATACGGCAGATATGCCTTCCAAAATTTTTTCCTGTGACGCCACATCCGATCGACCGCCGCTCGATCAATGATCTTGAAAAACAAATCCAAATCATTTTCGGCAAGCCAGTGCAAAAAAATTTCGCGCGCCTTCGAAGAGACATTATCCCATTTGTAAGTCAGACTGCCGAAGCGCGGATCGCCGAGCTCCCGATAAAAAATCTCCAAGCAATGTTTTTTGGCGTCGGCTTTGTCGGACGGATTGTCGATTGCCTCGACGTCGGGAATAACGGCGTCGGTTGACGAGCGGATCACTCCGTCGAAAATATTGTTCGGCTCCGCATCGATCTCGTACAAAATTTCGAGCCGTCGCCTTATATCGATCGTGGTCGAGCACAAAAAATGTTTCAACGATCGACGGATAAAATTTGAGCCCTTGAAAAAATCCGTCAATCCGATCGCCGACAGAGCCTCGTCAATGCCGGAACAATTTTTATAGAGTGCCGACATACATTCAAAACAATCGCCGGTAAAAATCGCTCCGTCGTCCCGATAAATCCGATTCAACATCTTCGAGCGATACTCACGAGCCGACATTCTTTCAAAAATCGTTTGCCTCAACAAATGACTTTTATCGGAGCCGTCGAAATTCAAAAGATATACGGCGATAATATTCTTCAGTTGAGTCTCGCGCGACAAATTCAGGAGCCTCAACATTTCCGTCATGTCGTCCAACTCGAGCCGCGCGTCGAACATAATGAACGGCAGCTTTTTTATCTCTCGACGCAAAAAATTTCTATCGCCGCCGATCCATTTCCTCAACAGCGCATCTTTTTCGACGGGCGATATGCTCAACGAACGATCGGAATTTTTTTCGAGCTCCGCGCGGAGTTTTTCAATCGCCGACATCGAAAACGATCCGATCTGCGACGGCGGACGGAATGTAAACTCTCGTAAATTTTTTACAGCCGTCAATAGTTCACTCATGATTGAATTGCTCCCGCACGAATTTCACCACGCTGATATCTTCATCGGACGGCGGCGACATCGAAAATCTTATATCGATCCGTCGATTCTCACGACGACCGTCGTCGGTATCATTGCTCTTGACCGGACGCGTCTCCGCATAGCCGCTCACCGAAAATATCAGCTCGTTCTTATTGTTGAGCAACGTCCTCAATTGCGGATTGGCATTGCTCATCGTCTGCCACGTGTTGATCGCGCGTTTGACAGACAGCTCCCAATTAGACGGGAACATCGCATTTTCGATCGGAACATTATCGGTGTGACCTTCGATAAAGATCGTTTCGATCCTGCCTTTGAACCGCTCCGATTCCAACGTGCCGACCAAAATATTTCCGAGCTTCTGCATGACCAATTGCCCTTGCGGTTTCACGTCGGCAAGCCCGACATCGAACAACACGCCCTCGGAGATGCGCAAAATTCCATGCTGCTCGTCGACGCTGACCTTTATGCCTTCTTGCTCCAATTCGTGTTGGATCAATCTCAACAGCTCCGCGCGGCGGACGTCGTTCTGTGTCAATTGCGCCGTCGCCTGACTGAAATTCAGAATGAAGTACGACAGCACCAAGATGAATATCGCCAGCAGTCCCGACATCAGATCGCTGATGCTGATGGTGAATGTGTCTTGCAAGAGTTCTTCGTCGTGATGTATGATTCTTCGCATGCTCAATCACTCCGTCGCTGCTTTTGAAGATCGTCCGCCGCGTCCTGCAAATCCTCAACCATCGATTGAAGCAATCCGATTGCGCCGCTCACGGATTTATCGAAGTCGTTCAGATTTTTCATCATAGAGTTATTCATCATCTCATTGTACTTTTGAAGGCGATCGGTGACGATATCTGTTGCCTTTTCGAGTTCGCCGCCGACGCGATTGAAATTGCCTTCGTAATTCTGCCAAGCCTGCTCGATATTTCGCTCGTACTCGCGCAATCCCGTCAACAGATTGTCGATGTTGGCGGTGCTCTGTCGATTGGCGTCCGTCAAGCGCGACAGTTGAGCGGAAATTTCGTCGTGCAATTGTTTCGTTGCCTGTTCGGTTCGCTCCAAAAAATTTTTGAGCGCGGCGATTGATTGATGAAGAGGCTCGGCGGACGCTGCAATCGTCGAGGTTGAATTGTTGAGGCGCGCCAAAATATTTTCGGTTTCCTTCAACAGCTCGAGCATTTTATCATGCGATTGAGCCATCGCGCCACTGTATTCTTCATTGATTTGTTGATACTTAGACATCGTTTGAGACGCGACCGTCGAAAAATTGTCCAACGCCTTTGCAAACTGCTCCATCTGTGAGCCTGCGTGCTCCGACATCGCTCTACCGACCGTATCGCCGAAGTGATCGTCGAAGCCGGCGTATATCGCCTCCGCCACGTCCGTCCCGATATTTTTCAGCGCCAACGTTTGTTCTCTCGACTCCGCGTAATTTTTTTGAAGCCATTCTTCGACGGTTCGACGCGGGAAAATTTCTTCCATCAACGCCGCCAACTCTTGAACGCGCGCCTTAAATTTATTTACGATGTGATTGTGCAACGGACCGTATAAAATTGCAACGCCGATTCCTCCGAGTGATGTGTAGAAAGCCGATTGCACTCCCGACAACAGAGAAGCAATGCCCGATTTCAAAATCTCAACGTCGGAGCTGGTCATGTCGATTCCGTTCAAACCGACGGTCAATCCGAAAAACGTCCCCAAAATTCCAAGACCGGTAAACGTGCCGCCGTATCCGTTCCAAAACGACAGGTTCAGCCCGCGAGTAAAGTTGTGGAATGAAAAATAATCTACTGCGCCCGTCGAGGAATAAATTTTTTCGCTATCGAAATCTTTGTGTCGCGTCAGAGATTTTTTGAAATCACTCCAGACGGGCTTGACGCTCTCGTACTTGGCACATTCCCTGTCGATATCCTCAAAGTGCTCAACGTAAAACTCGTCGTCGCCCGACATATCGACAGTCAATCGATCGAGCAATTTTTTAATGTCCGCGTCCGTCTTCGACAACGGACGACAAAAAAATAAAATGTATGCGCCGACCGCGCCGAGCAATGCAACCATAAAAAAGATCATTATATTAGTCGTATCCAATTTTGCTTCGCCCCCTAAAGGATTTCGAGCGGATCGATGTCGATCGTCACGTCGTCGCGACGATCCAACTTCAATATCCGTAAGCACTCCCGCACTCGATTTAACTCCGTCGTCTTGATAAGCACCACAAACCGATATATCCCGCGCCACTTTGAGATCATCGCCGCCACCGAGCCCATGATCTCCGTCCGACCGTCCGATCGTCCGTCGAGCTCCGCGCGGAGCTTTTTTACGATCTCCGACGCCGCCGACTTCGTCTTCGCCTCGTCCTTGCCCACGATCAATAATTTTATCAATCGGCTGAACGGCGGATAAAATAATTCTCGCCGCTTGACAATTTCATCGTCGAAAAATCCTTCGTAATCCTGTCGACAGCCATAAACCACCGCCGCATGCTCCGGATTATACGCTTGCACGATCACTCGCCCCGACCGATCCGACCGCCCCGCACGTCCCGCCGCTTGCGTTATCAACATAAAACACGTCTCACTCGAGCGAAAATCCGGCATGTTCAGCGCCGCGTCCGCGCTCAATATCCCGACCGCCGTCACGCCCGCTATGTCATGCCCTTTCGCCACCATCTGCGTCCCGAACAATATATCCGCTTCGCGCGCTCGAAACGCGTCCAATATTTTTTGATGCGAAAATTTTTTTGTCGTCGTGTCGCGATCCATTCGCAATATCCGCGCCGTCGGCAATTCCTCACTCAACGTTTGCTCCAATTTTTGTGTGCCCGCTCCGAAAAATTTTATGTATCGGCTCCCGCACTTCGGACAAATTTTCGGCGCGTCCTTTTCAATCTCGCATCGATGACAACGCAACCGCCCGTCCGAATGATATACCATCGGCATCGAACACGACGGACATTTGATCACCAGCCCGCACGACCGACACATGACGAACGTCGAATAGCCCCGTCGGTTCAGCAGAATGATCGATTGCTCCCCGCGCTCGAGCGTCGTCGTCAACAATTCTTTCAGCGCCGTCGACAGCACGCTGTAATTTTTTTTCTTCAGCTCTTCTCTCATGTCGACGCACTCAACCGTCGGCAACGGGCGATTGTCAATCCGCGCGGATAATTTTAACATCGTCAGCTCGCCTTCGATCGCCCGATGATACGTCTCGAGACTCGGCGTCGCGCTCCCGAATACAATCGGCGCCGAATGCGCCCGCGCAAATTCTTCCGCCACGATCCGCGCGTGATAATGCGGCGCGCTCGATTGCTTGTACGAATGATCCTGCTCCTCGTCGATCACAAACAATCCGACGTCGTCAATCGGAGTGAACAGCGCCGACCGCGCTCCGATCACCACTCCGACTTCGCCGCTCCTTATTTTATAAAACGCGTCGCTCCTTTCGCCTATCGACAGCCCGCTGTGTATCACGATCACATCATCAAAGCGCCGCTTAAACTCGAAAACTATTTGCCCAGTCAACGCGATCTCCGGCACCAAAATTACCGCACGACGTCCGAGCCGCCTCACCCGATCCGTCAGCTCGATATATACTTGCGTCTTGCCCGAGCCCGTTACGCCGTGCAATAAAAATCCCCGATGCTCCCGCGCTTCGATCGAGCGCATGACCGTTTCGATCGCCGACCGCTGCTCAACCGTCAGATCAAAAATTTTTTCCGTCGGCGTCATCGACTCGTAAACGGACTGCTTTTTTTTCGACGCCCGCCTTTTCTTCGACACCCGCCCCGGCATAAACAATGTCATCGTCTGCGACAACGGGCATAAATAAAAATCCGCCAACCATCGAGCCGCATCGATCATCGGCGGGGTAAACCAAGCCTCATCGTCAATCGCCGACGCGATCTCCTTCAACTCGAAATCAAACTCGTCGGGATCACTCTCGTAAATCCGAAGAATAAATCCGTCGACCGAGCGCCGACCGAACGGCACCATCACCCGCCAACCCACGCCGACATAATTCAACTCGTCCGGCACGATGTAACTGAAAATTTGATCGCGATTTTTGATCGGAACGTTGGCGCAAACATCTGCTGTGATCAAAAAATTTTTCCTCCTCACTCCTCGAGCGTCTCTATCACAAAAAATATCGCGTGCACCTTCGCGTACAATTTCCCCGCCGCGTCGAGCATCTCGCACTCGCACGTCATTGTCTTTCGACCGTTGTGCAACACCCGCGCCCGCGTAAAAATTTTCGTCGCGAACGACACCGCATGCATGAACTCGATCGTCAAACTCATCGTCACGACTTTTTTGCCGAGCCTCAAACATTCGGCGCCCATCGCCGTATCAGCCATCGTCGTCAGCACTCCGCCGTGGCAGATGTTGTATAAATTTACGTGCCGCTCGTCGACCGTCAGCTCGAGGACGATCGCCCCGTCGCGCTCGACCACGTCAACGCCGAGATAATCGATCACGAGATTATCATGGCAAAATTTTATGATCCGATCGTTGCCGATCATCGAACCGCCCCCAAAAAAAATTTTTGAAAATCATGTTAGCACAGCGCCGACGAAATTGACAAGCGTCGACGCCGGTGATAAAATCGTCGACGATGGGGCGGTGATCGAGGCAATCGCGGGCGTTGACAGCGCTCGAGGAAAGTCCGGACACCACAGAGCAGCGTGCCGGATAACGTCCGGTCGGAGTAATCTGCAAGACAGTGTCACAGAAAAGCAAACCGCCTTCGTGCAGTTCGTGCAGCCCGAAACCGGCAACGGAAGTGACTGTGCGGTGATTAACGGCGGAGGCAAGGGTGAAAAGGCGAGGCAAGAGCTCACCGACATGGCGGTAACGTCATGGGCTGATAAACCTCACGCGGTGCAATGTCGGATAGGAGATCGTTGACCCTGCTCGGCGAGGTCTCGGGTAGACAGCTTGAGCTCGTCGGCGACGGCGAGTCCAGATAAATGATTGCCTGAAAAACAGAATCCGGCTTATCGATCGCCGTCTCATCTCTCATAAAAAATTTATCTCCGATCGCCTGCCGACCTTCGGGGTTCGGAAAAAAATTTTTTCTCCCGCCCACCCG
>CALGGP010000015.1 GCA_937915885.1 uncultured Selenomonadales bacterium
ATTTACCCATCAAGAAGCGGCAAGCCTCAACGGAGAAGTGCTGAGTGTTCGGGGACGCGAGCTCTGCGAAGAAGATGTTCTGCGCGCCCATGACAGTCTGACCATCGATGATTGCAGTACCGCCGAGACCGGTCTGCCAGAAGGGGAGGTAGAAGATATGATGCAGACCGAACGGGATCAATGCACGCTCGAAGCAGCCGAAGAGGAATGTTCCGACGTAACCTGCCGCCTGAACGAGAGCGCCGAGTTTGAAGATGCCCTCTTGAACGAACGGCCAGATGAAGTACATGACGACGCCGGCGATGATGCCGAACGTCATGTTGGCGATCGGGACGAAACGAGTGCCGCCGAAGAATGCGAACGCCGGAGGAAGTTGTTGTTTATAGAATCTGTCGCAGATCCAAGAAGAAACGAGACCCGTGACGATACCGGCGAACACACCCATTTGGAGAGTGCGGATGCCGAGCACGTCGGTGATGGCGCCTTCACGGACGTGAGGAGCGATGGCTCCGTCGACGAGAGACCCGTCGAGCACGAGGAAGACGTGAATCGTCGTAAGCATGACGAGATAAAAGATTGCCGCGCCGAGAACCGCGATGCCTTTTTCCTTCTTGGCAAGACCGAGTGCGACTGCCAAGGCGAAGATGAGAGGCAAGTTCCCGAAGATAACACCGCCGACGTTCGAGAGGATGAGCATGAAGCTGAAAAGTCCTCCGCCGGGGTGCAGGACGCTCTCCAAACCGTACGCCGCAATGGTCGTGGGGTTGGAGAACGATGCGCCGATACCAAGCAGCACGCCCGCGAACGGGAGTACGGCGATCGGCAGAAACAGTGCTTTACCGATTTGTTGAGCAACAGCAAATGCGCTGCCACCGGCCATGGTAATTCCCCCTTATAAAATTTTTTTTCGAGACTACGGAGCTCTCAACAATAGACCGCCTCCTTTCGATCACGCAATCCAACTTGATTGAATGAACTTCGGCGTTAATTATATCATAGGATTTGAATTTGACAATGGTAAATTTTAATATCGACCAGAAATTTTTCATCTTGAATTGATTTTGTGCTCGCCTCCATCTCAAGCGCAATTGAAACTTGACGTTGAAAAAGTCTGTCGCTATAATCCGATTCAATGAATTATTAGGGTGGTGATTTTGTGAAATACATCGATACTTTGACGGAGTGCGCTAATCTTCGTCGTGCGAACAGAGAGATTATAGTTTACTCTGCGGGCAGCGAAGGCACGCGTTTCATGGATTATCTCTACTATAACGGTTTGTTAGGAAATATCCTGTGCGTCACAGAGACCCCCGGCGCCAATAATCAAAGATTCGTCAATACTCGTCCGGTGATTCCGTTGGGCTACCTGCCGCACTTTCGAGAGAGCGCTTTGTTTTTGGTCGCCGCTCCCCTGTCGAGGCATGAGTGGATCGATGGGGAATTGAGGAAGTTCGGATGTAAGAATGTTGTTTTTCTCGGCAGCATGTTCCACGAAAAGGTACTAAACGATATCAATAGTTTTGCGAGCTCAGGGCGAATCACTTCATGGACCACAAAAAATCTTCTCGCCAGAATGGATAACTTGGAACGGCGCATCGCTGAGCAAAACGAAGTATCTGCCGTACACACCAAGAATTTTGCCGAGTATCGCAACTGTTTTCGAGACAAGGAAGTAGTGTTTCTTGCGACGGGACCGACCTTGAAATATTACAAACCGATTCCGAACGCAATCCACATCGGAGTCAATTTTGCGTGGCGTCGAGAGGATATCACTATCGATTTTCTTTTCGCTCAGGATTTCGGCGGCGAGCGCAGAGATATAGTAAAGGGCTTCGACAAAATCAAAAGTGCGATATTCATCGGCAAATATTTGGATCTGGGAGCGTCCAATTACATTAATCGGTCGATGGATGTTGAATTTTTGAGTGATAAAGTGCGCCGATATTATCCGAACCACAATCCGAGCAGAGATCAACCCATTTTCCAAGAAATTTGTCACCACACGTTGGCAGATTTTTGGACGGTCGCATCTCCCGCGTTGCATTTCGCGTTGTACACATACCCCAAAAAACTTTACATCGTGGGTTGTGATACGTCCCTTGACGGGCATTTTTACAACACGACCAATGTGCAGCTGCCCGATTTTACTCGTGAGATGAAAATCGGTTATGCCCGTCTTAAGATGCTTGCTCGAAAATTTTACAGCAAAACGGAGCTTATATCGATCAATCCCGTCGGACTCAAGGGCTTATTCACCGACATGTATAGCGACGAATATAAAGCCTCGCTCGAGCCGCCGACTGATAAGAAAGATTCTACCGACGCCGAATCAAAAATTGATGCCGAACTCGCCAACGAAGAGGCTGCCAATCAGGGTAAGTGATATACGGTTATTCGGAGGTGTTGTTGTGAAGTACATTAATACTTTGGCTGAATGCAGGAACTTGCGCATCGCGAACAAAAAAATTATAGTTTGCTCTGCAGGCAGCGAAGGTACTCGTTTTATGGATTATCTCTACTACAATGGTCTGCTGGGAAATATCCTGTGCGTCACCGAGGTGCCTGGCGCCAATAATCAAAAATTCGTCGATACCCGTCCGGTGATCCCGTTGAGCTACCTGCCGCATTTTCGAGAGGATGCGCTGTTTTTGGTTGCTGCTCCCCTGTCGAGGCATGAATGGATTAACGGGGAACTAAACAAGTTCGGGTGCAAGAATGTAGTTTTTCTCGGCAACACGTTCCATGAAAAAGTGATAGGTCAGTTGAATAATTTTTCGACCTCCGGCGCGATTGCTTTGTGGACTACGAAAAATCTCCTCAACAGAATGAACGTCTTGGAAGAACGTATTGCCGAGCAAAACGAAATCTCAGCCGTACACACGAAAACCTTTGCCGAATATCGTAATTGTTTTCGGGATAAGGAAGTGGTGCTCGTCGCGACGGGACCGACCTTGAAATACTACAAACCGATTCCGGACGCAATCCACATTGGAGTCAATTTTGCGTGGCGTCGAGAGGATATTCCTTTCAATTTTCTTTTCGCTCAGGATTTCGGCGGCGAGCGCAGAGATGTGGTGAACGGCTTCGACAAAATCATTGACGGGATATTTATTGGCAAATTCTTGGATCTGGGCGTTACCAGTTACCTTAATCGGTCGATGGATGTTGAATTTTTGAGTGACAAGATACGCCGATATTATCTTAACGAAACTTCAAACGCTACTCAACACCTTTGCCAAGACATTTGTCATCATGCCTTGACAGATTTCTCAACAACGGTAAGTGCGGCATTCCAATTTGCATTGTACACATACCCCAAAAAACTTTACATCGTGGGCTGTGATACTTCTCTGACCGGGCATTTCTACAATGAAACCAAAATACAGAAAATCGATTTTACGCGCGTGGCAAAAGTCGGTTATGCCCGCCTAAAAATGCATGCTCGAAAGTTTTACACCAAGACGGAGATCATATCGATCAATCCCGTCGGACTCAAGGGCTTATTCACCGACGTGTACACCGACGAATATAAAGCTTCGCTCGAACCTCCGACTGACAAAAAAGATGCCAAAAGCGCCGACTCCAATATTGATGCCGAACTCGCTGACGAAGAAGCTGCCAATCTGGGTTTGTAATAAAATTGGGATCGCCGATATAAATCATCTTGACGTGAGTCGACTTCAACGCTTAAAATGATCGAAACGAATTATCCCTCCGAATGGGATCGATTGGAGGAATCATCATGGCAAAACAGGCTCCCGTCGTCGGCTCGAAAAATGTCACCGGCGAAAATTATTCCGGCTCCGCCGCGAAAGTTTACTTCACCAAATCCATTGACGCCGACCATCTGATCAAACTTTATAATCTCATCAACGAGAACATCTACGGCAAGGTCGCGATCAAACTGCACACCGGCGAAAAACATGGTCCGAATATCCTCCCGCGCGACATGGTCAAAGCATTTCAAGCGTTGGTTCCCAACAGCGCCATCGTCGAATGCAATACTCTCTATCACGGCGATCGTTTCGACACCAAGGGGCATCGTGAGACGCTCGAGGTCAACGGCTGGACATTTTGTCCCGTCGACATCATGGACGAAGACGATAAAACCGTCGATTTTCCCGTCCGCAATCCGTTCCATCTGAAGAACGTCGCGATGGGCGCGCATCTCGCCGATTACGATTCGCTGATCGTCTTGACGCATTTCAAAGGGCATGCAATGGGCGGCTTCGGCGGCTCCATGAAGAATATCGCGATCGGCTGCGCCAGCGGACATCTCGGCAAGGCGCAAGTGCACGGCGTCGATCCGAATAACGTCCCCGAAAATTATCTCGAGTGGCCGATGAAAGAATATTTCATGGAGCTGATGGCGGATTCCGCTCAGGCGACGATCAATCATTTCGGCAAGCACGTCGTGTTCATCAATGTCATGAATCGGCTGTCGGTGTCGTGCGACTGCGAAGGCGTAGCGGCGATGCCTCCGACGATGAACGATATCGGGATCATTGCGTCGACTGATATTCTTGCCGCCGATCAGGCGTCGGTCGATCTCGTCTATGCGGCGTCCGACAGTGCCGATCTCAAGGAGCGGATCGAGTCGCGCGTCGGTATGCGGCAGTTGAGCGCCATGGCGGAAAAGAAAATGGGCAATCCGCAATACGAACTGATCACGATCGAATAAAAAATTTTTTATCGCTGATCCCGACGAGGGATCATTTTTTTTTGGGCGCCGCCGACGCTCCCACCCACCGAGTGCGGCGCCCAACAGAGGACGGCATGCCCACCCCGCGTCGTCGGCGCCCGTCCCTTAAAATCTGTCGCCTGACAAAGGACGCGGCGCCCGCCCCCGCGTCGACGCCCGTCCCTTACAACGAACACGACACTCAACCGTCCCACCCCGCGTCGTCGGCGCCCGTCCCTTAAAATCTGTCGCCTGACAAAGGACG
>CALGGP010000016.1 GCA_937915885.1 uncultured Selenomonadales bacterium
GCACCACGGGCTTATTTGGAGCCGACCTCGACGGGGTGACGGGACGACGAAAAAAAAGACGGGCGCCGCCAACGCGGGGTGGGAACCGCGATCTCGGTTGGTCGCCGCGCTCCGAGGGTGGGAGCGTTGAGCGGCGCCCCTAAAAGCAATCCGCGCGGGATTAATAAAATTTTTATGTTGAAGGAATTATCGAATGGAGATGTTCGGACGCAGCCGACAACAGCTGACGATCTTGTATGCGGTACTGATGGGAGCGTTGCTCGTCGGGCTGATATTTACCGTCCACAAAATGATGGAGTGGTCGATGTTCTCTGAGCAGGCGCAGGAATTGTTTGATGCGGTCGATTCGATAGCCGAGTTCCGAGAGCGCGATCGATATCCCGACCCCGAAGCCGATTCGCAGACGTACATGAATTACAGCGATCGGTTGTTTTTCTATGTTTTCGACGAGGACAATCGGCTGCTGGATTTTTCGAGGGCATCATATAAATTCGAGTTTTTTATTTTGGATCACATCCGCAGTTGGAAGACTGATGACGGTGAAGTGCAGGTGTTCAGTCGACCGGGCGAAGGCGGACGGACGACGTCGATAATGGTGACGATGCGGACGGTGAACGCGGGCGGGATCGGTCACCGCGTGTTCGTCGGCAAGGACGTAACGACGATGTACTCGGGGCTGCAGAAGTCGACGTATTTGTTGATAGCGGCGGGCGTGTTGGGGCTGATCCTGTCGACGACGATAGCATACGTGATGGCAGGCAAGGCGCTCGAGCCGATGAAGGAGGCGTACGAGAAGCAGAAACAATTTGCGGCGGACGCGTCGCACGAGTTGAGGACGCCGTTGGCGGTGGTGATGTCGAGCGCGGATTTATTGTTATCGGATCCGTCAATTACATCGCCGTTTTTGAAACAGGTGATCGAAGACGTCAAGAGCGAGGTAAAAAAAATGACGAAGCTCGTCAGCGATCTGTTGATCGTGGCGCGCTCGGACAACAATGCGCTCAAAATGCAATTGAAGGAATTTAATTTGGGCGATCTGCTCAATCAGAACGTGAGGATAATGCGACCGTTGGCGCAGAAAAAAAATATAGTGCTCGAGGCGGAGGACATAACGGACGTCACCATCACGGCGGACGAGCAGAAGATCAAGCAATTGATATTGATTTTGGTCGACAACGCGATCAAGTATACGTGCGAGGGCGGCAAGGTAGTGGTGCGCTACGACGGTCGATACGATGACGATGTGCAGTTTTCGATAATGGACACGGGTATAGGAATTGCACCGGAGGACTTAGAGAAAATTTTTGAGCGATTTTATCGGGTGGACAAGGCGCGGTCGCGAGGGCTGGGCGGCAACGGGCTGGGCTTATCGATAGCGCACGAATTTGTAAAGATGCACGGCGGAAAAATCAATGTGGAGAGCGTTGTTGACCAAGGGACGAAATTTACGGTAAGGTTGCCGATAAAAAAATAGGGCGCCGCCGCCGCTCCCGCCCACGGAGCACGGCGCCCAAATTAGGACAGCATT
>CALGGP010000017.1 GCA_937915885.1 uncultured Selenomonadales bacterium
CCACCCACCCACAAAGCTATCGCTTTGCAATCAAAGGGCGCCGCCGGCACGGGTGGGCATCGCTGAATCAGTTAAAACTTTTTATTCTGCCCACCTCATGAAAGTCTTCGACTATAGAAACAGAAGACGCCGACGACGCGGGTGGGAATCGCTCCGTAAGTTGGGCGCCGAGCTCCGTGGGCGGGGGCGTCGGCGGCGCCCTAAATAAATTTTCTCGTCACTCCGAAAGAATTCTTACGTGACGCCCGTCGATCTGCAGCCGCCCTTCGACGTAAAGTTGGATCGCCTTCGGATAAATGATATGCTCCTGCTCGAGCACCCGCGCCGCCAGCGACTCCTCGTCGTCGCCCTCGAGCACCGGCACCGCCACCTGAGCGATGATCGGTCCCGAATCCGTTCCTTCGTCGACGAAATGTACCGTGCAACCGCTGACCTTCACTCCATATTCAATCACGTCGCGATGCGCATGCGCGCCCGGGAATGCCGGCAACAACGACGGATGGATATTCATAATCCGATCCTTGTATGCGCGCACGAACGTCGGGCTCAATATCCGCATGAAGCCCGCCAAGATCACCAAATCGACTTCCGCCGCCCGCAATTCCGTGATCAATTTCGCCTCGAACGTCATCTGATCCGCGCACTGCTTTCGATCAACGCACGCAAATTTGAGCCCCGCGCGCTCCGCACGCTCCAGCGCCATGACATTCGGTTTGTCCGTCAACACGATCGCAATTTGCGCGTCGAGCTTGCCGTCGGCGATCGCGTCTATGATCGATTGCAAATCCGTCCCGCGCCCCGAACACATCACTCCGAGTTTAATCATCGAAAACACCACCGCTTATGTTCACTCGAGCCTCGGCGTCCTCCGCGCGGATCACTCGACCGATCGTCACGACTTCTTCACCGCGCTCGACCAGATCATTTACGATCCGATCGGCATCACGCGGCGCCGCGATCAATATCATCCCGATCCCGCAATTGAACGTCCTGAACATCTCCCGCCAAGCCACATTGCCCCAACGTTGCAACATGCGAAATACCGTCGGCATCTTCCACGCACCCGCGTTGACCTCCACCGACAAATCGTCCGGCAGCGCCCGCGGGATATTGTCATAAAATCCGCCGCCCGTCACGTGCACCATCCCGTTCAGCTCGTATTTTTGGATCAACGGCAGACAACTCTTGACGTAGAGCCGCGTCGGCGTGAGCAGCTCCTCCGCGAGTTTTTTGTTGAGATCGTAAATAAATTCGTTGCCCGTCATCATTCGATGCTCGAAAATAATTTTCCGCACCAATGAAAATCCGTTCGAGTGCAACCCGCTCGACGGCAAGCCCAACAGCACATCGCCCGCGCTCACTCGCTCGGACGTAATCATTTTCGAGCGCTCGACGATCCCGACCGCAAAGCCCGCCAGATCGTATTCGCCGCGCCCGTAGAAGCCGGACATCTCGGCAGTTTCGCCGCCGATCAGCGCGCAATTACATTCTTTGCACGCGCGCGCCACGCCTCCGACTATCGACGCGACCTGATGAGGATTAAGTTTGCCGACCGCAAGATAATCCAAAAAAAAGAGAGGCTCGGCCCCTTGAACAAGAATATCGTTGACGCACATCGCTACGCAATCCTGCCCGATGGTGTCGTGTTTGTCGAGCAGGAAGGCGATTTTGAGCTTGGTACCGACGCCGTCGGTGCCGCTCACCAGCACGGGCTCGTGATATTTCAGAGTGTCAAGGGCGAAGAGTCCGCCGAAGCCGCCGAGATCGCCGAGCACTTCGGGGCGGTAGGTGGCGCGGACGCTGTCCTTGATGAGCCGAACCGACTCGTTACCGGCATCGATATCGACGCCGGAGTCTTTATAAGTCAGTCTTTCATTCAAATTTTTATCTCCCGAATTGAATTGATTAGAGGGTGAGTCGACGGAGGATTTCCTGATAAGCCTCCTCGGGGCTGCCGAGATCATGACGGAAGACGTCTTTGTCGAGGCGCTGTTTCGAGTCTTTATCCCAGAAGCGGCAGTTGTCGGGCGAAATTTCGTCGCCGAGCAGAACTCTGCCCTTCTCGTCGCGACCGAATTCTGTTTTGAAGTCGATGATGTCAACGTTCTTTGCGCCGAGCACTTCTTTGAAGATCGAGTTGATCGAGAACGCGATGTGTTCAATCTGATTGAGCTCCGTCAACGTCGCGATGCCGAGCGCGATTGCATGATAGCGATTGATGATCGGATCGTTGAGCTCGTCGCACTTGTAATAGAACTCGACGATCGGCATGCTGAGCGGAGTGCCCTCCTCTTTACCAAAGCGGGCGGCGAGCGAACCGGCGAAAACGTTGCGAACGACGACCTCGAGCGGAATCATCTCGAGCTTTTTGACGAGCATATCACGGGCGTCGGGCGTGCCGATGTAGTGATTATCGACGCCGCGATCCTTGAGCAGTTTGAAGAAGTAGGTGCTGATCTTGTTATTGATGATGCCCTTGTCCTGAATGGTGCCCTTCTTCTCGCCGTTGCGCGCAGTGGCCTCGTCTTTGAAGTACATAATGACTTGGTTCGGGTCGTGCGTCGCGTAGATGATCTTCGCCTTGCCCTCGTGAATCTTGTTGGTTCTTTCTTCCATCGTGTTTTACACCTCGCAATTAAAATTTATGATTAATTTTATAGGAATGTCGCCGACAATGCAACAGATTTTTCCCTGTCTTGGGCGGCGGTTTGGAGGGGCGCCGCTCGACGCTCCCGCCCTCGTATAGCGGCGCCCAACCGAACCTGTGGTTCCCACCCCGCGTCGGCGGCGCCCACAAAACAAACCGTCGGGGCGGAATTTAAATTTTTTCTTTGAGCGCGCGATCTTTATTTTCGATCTCGTCGACCATTTTTGAGCGATAGTCGAGCAGTTTTCTTTTGACGGACGAATCGCTGATCGCAAATATTTCGATCGCAAACAGCGCCGCGTTCTTTGCTCCGTTGACTGCCATCGTCGCGACCGGCACTCCCGACGGCATTTGCACCGTCGACAGTAACGCGTCCAATCCTCTGAACGGCTCGGAACTGATCGGCACTCCGATCACCGGCGCCGACGTGTAACTTGCGATCACTCCCGCCAAATGCGCCGCCATCCCCGCCGCCGCGATGAACACGTCCGCGCCCGACTGTCGAGCTTGGCGGACGAAGTGTCTTACTCGATCGGGCGTGCGATGCGCCGACGCCACTGTCACTTCGACCTCAACGCCGAACTCTTTCAACAGATCGACGGCGGGTTTCATTATCGGAAAATCCGAATCGCTACCCATTACGATTGCCGCTTTCAATTTCGTTCACTTCCTCATAATTATATGACGCCGAAAACATTTTTTCAATCAAAAAAATATCCGCCGTTGCGATCGATCATTGCGCAATATTCTTTGACGGCGTCGTCGAACTCGGTAAAGCCTCCGTCGTAGCCCGCGCCGCTCAATTTCGTCGTGTCCGCTTGAGTGTAATTTTGATATTTGCCGCGAAGCACATCGGGGAAGTCAATGTACTCGATCTCGCCGACGCCGACCGCTTTGATCACCGCGCGAGCCGCCTCATTGTACGAATGCGCCTGCCCCGTTCCGCAATTATAAACGCCGTTCTCCGCCGGATTGTCGAAAAACCATAAGCACACCTTCACCGCGTCGCCGACATAAACAAAATCGCGTCGCTGCTCACCATCGGCAACCCCGTCGATGCCCTTAAACAATTTTATTCGACCGTCCGCGCGGAGCTGCTCGTGCATGTGGAGAAACACCGACGCCATTTTATTTTTATGCGCCTCTTGAGGACCGTAGACGTTGAAAAATCTCAGCCCGATCACCTTCGACGTGATCTTATCGAGCCGTTGTCGGAGGTAGCGATCGAACATCAATTTTGAAAACGCATACGGATTGAGCGCGTCCTCGCACTCGGGCTCCTCTCGAAAACCGTTGAGCCCCAATCCGTAAGTCGACGCCGACGACGCATAAATCAGCGGCGCCCTTCGCTCGACGCAAAACTTCAGCACCGCCTTGGTGTAATCGTAATTGTTGTGGAGAACGTAATCGCCGTCGTAATTCATCGTGTCTGAACACGCGCCCATATGAAAGACCGCGTCGACGTTGCGAATATCGGCGGTGTCCGTCAAAAATTTTTCCTTCGATTGAATGTCCCGAAATCGGAGCCCGAGCAGATTTTTAAATTTCGCGCCGCGCCCGATGTGATCGACAATCAGAATGTCGTCGACGCCGCGATCGTTGAGCGCCTTGACGATGTTCGAGCCGATAAATCCGGCGCCGCCCGTGACGATTATCATGACAAATCCTCCAATCGATCAAGCAGTTCTTCGCGACTGACGGCGTAGGTGCCGACCTTTGCGACGACGATCCCCGCCGCGATGTTGGCAAGATACGCCGCGTCGAACGGCTCAAGTCGTCCCGCCAAGCCGAGCGCGAACACCGCAATCATCGTGTCGCCCGCGCCGGACACATCGAATACTTCTTGCGCCTTCGCCTTGACGTGATCGATCCGATCGTCGGCAATCAATGTCAAGCCGTGTTCGGAGCGCGTGACGAGCAATCCGTCGAGCGAAAACTTTTCGATCACATTCCGCGCGGAGTTCTCGATGTCGGCGTTGACGTTTTTGATCGGAAGGTCGAGCATCTCGCGATATTCTTTGAAGTTGGGCGTGACGAAATTTGCGCCGCTGTAGCGCGACCAATCGCGGCACTTGGGATCGACGAGCACCGTCACACCGCGCTTGCGACACATCTTGATGATTTTTCGACACGAATCCTCGGTGCAAACGCCCTTGCCGTAATCGGAAATGATGACGGCGTTGACTTCGTCGAGCTTATCTTTGACGTTGGCGACGAGCTGATCGTAATCGGCGGGCTCGACGGGCGAGGCGTCCTCGAAATCGAGCCGAATCATCTGTTGGTGACCGCCGATGACGCGAATTTTGGTCGTGGTGGGGTGGGCGGTGCGAATGAGATCAAAATAATCGATGCCGCGCGAGAGAAGTTTTTCGGTGAGAGTTTCGCCGTAGTGGTCGTCGCCGATGAATCCGACGATGGAAGTGTCGGCGCCGAGGAGCGCGAGGTTATGAGCGACGTTGGCGGCGCCGCCGAGTTGATCCTTGGTTTTTAGGACGTGAGTGATGGGTACGGGCGCCTCGGGCGAAATGCGGGTGACTTCGCCGAAAAAATATTTATCGAGCATGACATCGCCGACGACGAGCACTCGACACGAACCGGCGCGCTCGAGCAGAAAATTTTTCAATCGATCAATCATGAGTTCATCGTTACTGAAAACTTATAAAAAGCGATTCACTTTTATGTTTCATTCCTGATTCAACGCGTCCGTTTTCGCCGAGGCTATTCACGTTTGGTCTGACGCTCCACAGGCTTAAATTCCCCACTAACGTACGGGTATTCAATCGATCAGCGTTCGCCGTATCGACGCAGATTGAGCGCCGCCTGCAGGTCGCGATCAATCTCGTTGCCGCATTTTTCGCATCGATACATCCTCTCCGACAGTCGAAAATCTTTCTTGACGTGCCCGCAAACGATACAGGTCTTGGAACTCAGATAAAATCTGTCGGCGATCACGACACGGACGCCCGCCCACGCCGCTTTGTATTCGATTTGCCGACGAAACTCGTAAAATCCCTGTTCTTGCACTGCCTTCGATAAATGCCGGTTCGACATCATTCCTCGTACGTTCAAATCTTCGAGCACTATCAGCCTTGGTTTTCGTCTAATAATTGAGTTCGTGATCTGATGTCGATAGTTCTGTCGAATGTTCGCCAACCGGTGATGAAGCCTCAAAAGTTTTCTCTCGCTTTTTATAATGTTGCTCGTTTTCCTGTGACGTTCTCCTTTCTTTTTATTCATCTCATATTTACGAGAAATTGAACGCTGCAACCTGCGCTGTTTCTTCTTCAATTTACGAACGGTAGAAGTTCGATTGATGTTCGGATAAATGGTTCCGTCGGAGCACACCGCCAAATTCTTGATCCCAAGATCGATGCCGACCGCCTCGCCGTCCGGCTCCGAATGGTTTTCGGGCTCAAATTCAATCGCCACGCTCAACCACCAATTCAGCCCGTCAAAACTGATTCGCGGCTGTTTATATTTTGCGCCGACGGGAATGCGATCGTGCTCGGCAAGTCGGATACAATTTAAGTTCTGTCGATTTTTGCGGCGGCGCCGAGCGAACGACTCAATCTTGACGTGTGTCGATGTGATTCGGATTTTGTTCGTGTCCTGATAAAAGCTGAAGTCACCGCGCTTTTTACTTTTAAATTTCGGATGACCGCGTTGTCGTTTAAAGAACTTCAAAAAGGCGTCGACGCAATCTTTTATCGCTTGCTTCGTCACATTATTTGAGATCGTTCGGAGCCAAGAATACTCATCGGAATTTCTGAGTAAAGTAAATTCTCTGCGCAAGTCGTTATCGCCGATAAATTTTTCGCCCGAGTTGTACGCCGCCCTTTCTTTGTTCAACGTCCAATTACAGGCGAAGCGCGCCGCCCCGGCGAATTGAAATAACCGCGTCCGCTGACGTTTATTCGGCGCCAACATTACCTTAAACGCTCGGATCATATTACTCACCCCCCGACCTGTTCTTTTATAAGTTTTCGTTAGCCGTCAACGCTCCTCCGTTGGCAACATTGTAGCACGGTCGACCGGCATTGACAAGGCGCGCGCCGCGCAATAAAATATTTTTGGGCGCCGTCGACGCTCCCACCCACCGAGCACGGCACCCAACGAAGACCGTCATGCCCACCCCGCGCCGACGGCGCCTTTCCTTTTTCAATCGAAGGCATCAACCTTCATGATAGGGCGGGAAAAAAGCCGGGCGCCTGCCTTCAGGAATGGGCGGCTTTAAAAATGGGCGGTGCTTTCTCCCGAGGGGCGGACGGCTTCAAAAAATGGGCGACGCCTTCTCTCGAGGGGCGGGCGCTTTAAAAATCGGACGGTGCACTCGATGAGTGGCGCGTTGCGAAAGACGGCGGCGCCCACATAAATTTTCGGACGGGAGATAAAGGGCTGATGTGATGATCAAAAAAATTTTCAACGTTACGGGCATGAGCTGTTCAGCGTGCTCGGCGCGTGTCGAAAAAGCCGTCGGTTCGCTCGTCGGCGCCGACAACGTCAGCGTCAATCTCTTGACCAATTCGATGCAAGTCAAATTCGACGAGGCTGTCACTTCGACGGACGCGATCATCAACGCCGTCGTCGATGCCGGCTACGGAGCCGCGCTCAAGTCTCAACCGTCGACCGAGCGTCAATCCTCTCGAGCAATCGCTCAACCGTCCGTCGACGACGAAATTCAATCGATGCGCCGTCGTCTGATGTGGTCGATTTTTTTTCTGATCCCGACCGTTTACATCGCAATGCACTCGATGCTTGGGCTGCCGACTCCGCGCGTAATCGTCGAGACGTTTGACGGCGTCGAAAACGCGGTGACGTTCGCCTTCGCGCAATTCCTTTTGATTCTGCCGATCATGTATCTCAATCGAAAATATTACATCAACGGCTTTAAAAATTTATTTCGCGGCGCGCCGAATATGGACAGCCTCGTCGGGCTCGGCTCGATGGCGGCGGCGGCGTTCGGAGCGTTTGCGCTGTTTCGGATCGGCTACGGGCTCGGGCATAATGAGCTGTCGATTGTCGAAGAATACAGCCGCAATTTGTATTTCGAGAGCGCGGGAATGATCGTCACGCTGATCACCGTCGGCAAATATCTCGAGGCTCGCGCCAAAGGCAAAACTTCAGCCGCCGTCGAAAAACTGATCCGTCTGTCGCCCAAAAAAGCGTCGGTGATCCGCGACGGTGTTGAAGTAGAGATCGAAACGTCTCAACTGATTGTTGGCGACGAGATCATTGTGCGACCGGGCGAAATTATAGCGGTCGACGGCGTAATCATTGATGGGCGCTCGAGCGTTGACGAGTCGTCAATCACGGGCGAGCCGATCCCCGCGTCGAAAACGGTTGGCGATCGATTGACGAGCGGCACGATGAACGTTGACGGCGTTTTAAAATTCCGCGCGGAGGCGGTCGGCTCCGATACAACGCTCAGTAAAATAATTGAGCTGGTCGAGGAAGCGTCGGCATCGAAGGCGCCGATCGCGAAGTTGGCGGATAAAATTTCGGGCGTGTTCGTGCCGACGGTGATCGCAATCGCGTTGATCGCGGGCGGCGCGTGGCTGTCGATGGGCGCGACGGTCGAGTTTGCATTTTCGATCGCGATCTCAATTTTGGTGATCAGTTGTCCGTGCGCGCTCGGGCTGGCGACGCCGGTAGCGATCATGGTCGGGACAGGCAAGGGCGCCGAGAACGGAATTTTAATCAAATCGGGCGAGGCGCTCGAGACGGCGCATTCGATCGATACGGTTGTGCTCGACAAGACGGGGACGATAACCGAGGGGCGTCCGCGCGTAACGGATATTTTTACGGTCGAGGGATTATCGAGCGACGAATTGATATCGATTGCGGCAAGTCTCGAAAGCGGGAGCGAACATCCGTTGGCGAAGGCGATCACATCACTCACCGATGAGCGACGATCGATAAAAAATTTTAAGGCGATCTTCGGATTGGGCGTCGAGGGAATGATTGACGGAAAAAATTATTGCGCGGGGAGCGAAAAATTTTTTGTCGGAAAAAAAATATCCGTCGACGCGATCAACGGATTGATTGAAAAACTGTCGACGGAAGGCAAGACGCCGATCCTGATTGCGCGCAATCGACGATTGATCGGATTGATGGCGGTCGCCGACGAAATCAAAGCGACGAGCCGCGCGGCGATTGACGAGCTGCGACGGTTAGGGATTGACACGGTGATGTTGACGGGCGATAATGAGAGGACGGCGCGGGCGGTGGCGTCGACGGTCGGGATCGATCGGGTGGTCGCGGGAGTGTTGCCCGAAAAAAAATCGGCGGAGATCGAGCGGCTACAATCGGACGGAAAAAAAGTCGCGATGATCGGCGACGGGATCAACGACGCGCCTGCGCTGATGCGCGCGGATTTGGGAATTGCAATCGGCGCGGGGACGGACGTAGCAATCGAGTCGGCGGACGCGGTGCTGATAAGAAACGATCTGCTCGACGCGGTGAGCGCAATCCGATTGAGCCGCGCGGTGATCACCAACATCAAACAGAATTTATTTTGGGCGTTCGCATACAACGTGGTGTGCATCCCGCTGGCGGCGGGCGTGTTTTACTCGACGCTCGGAATAAAATTATCGCCGATGATCGGCGCGGCGGCGATGTCGATGTCAAGCGTGTGCGTGGTGCTCAACGCGTTGCGGCTCCGATTTTTCGACGTAAAACATTCGGCGGCGACGGCGATCGGCTCGGACGAGGCAAAGATTAATGTCGGCGTCATAAAAATTTTTGATCGGGAGGAAGAATTGATGGAGAGAGAATTGAAAATCGAAGGCATGATGTGCAAGCATTGTGTGAAGCACGTGCACGACGCGTTGTCTGCGATGGACGGAGTGACGGCGGTGGACGTTAGCTTGGAAAAAAATTCGGCGGCGGTGACGATGTCTCGAGAGATTCCGACGGAAGAATTCTCGAAAGTGATCACCGACGCCGGCTATGAACTGGTCGGATAATTTTCCCCACCCGCCC
>CALGGP010000018.1 GCA_937915885.1 uncultured Selenomonadales bacterium
AAGGCGCGCGCCCCGAAAGATTTTCCGGCAAGATAAACGGCGTCGGCGCCCGCGTTGACTGCCGCCCTCAACGCCTCCGCGCTGCCGACCGGCGCAAGCAACTCTATCATAAATCAGCCTCCAAAAAGCAATTAGGAATTAGGAATGAGGAATGCGGAATTAAAGGTTGGGCGCCACCGTTGGGCGCCGACTTAACTCCCGCGCGCCACCCTTTGACGCTCCGTTTTCGTGTCGATGAGCGCCGCCAGGGAATGTTGAGCACCCGCAAAACAAGTCGGGCGCCGCCGACGCGGGTGGGCATGCCCTCCTCGGTTGGGCGCCGAGCACAGTGGGCGGGTGCGTCGGCGGCGCCCCTTTCATTCCGCGCGGAGCAACCGTCGGAAGGCATCATCAAAAATTTTTTTGCGCTCGTCCTCACTGTTGAAGAACGGCAAACCGATCACCCGTCCGCCGACCGCGCCGTCGAGCTCCGCCAAAAATTTTTCCTTCCACGCGTCGTGCTCGAGCAAATGCCGCCCCTTCGGCTCCACAAAAATTTGCACCCGCTCTTCGACGCCGCCACGCCTCAAAAATATTACATAGTCCGGCTCGAATCGCCGCCCGCCCTCGAAATCATAAATCGGCAGCGAACGCTCGTTCCGCACCACATACACTTCATCATAAATCGCCCGCAATTCCCCGATCCGTTGCCGCATGTAATCGACGAACGCCCGCTCCTCCGACGTGCCCCAACCTTCCTCGTACGCAAACCAATCGTCCGACGCCGTCAATTCGATCCGCTCAAGCGTTGAATCCTTCGACACACGGATCGTCTTGTCACCGAAGATTTTGTTCAGCGGCTCCGCGCGGAACTCCTTCGACCCCCGATATAAAATTTCCGCCGCCTCCAAATCCGCCGCGATCGCCTTCAACACCTTCAGCGCCGCGCGATACATCGTCCAACCGTCCAACACACGCGCACGCAACTCGACTTTTACATCGCCCAAATATTTTTCCGACGTGACAAACTCCCGCGTCGAGCTCAGCCCGTCGAATTTCAATCGCAATCGATCGAAGCGGAAGATCGGAAATTTTATCAGCGCCCGATGCACCGCCGCATAATTTTCCTCCGACATCGCCCTCAACGTCAAACATTTCATCACAGGCTCCGCCGCACGCTCCGGCGTCGCGTTCAACGCCCGATCTTCCAAAAGCGACTCCGCGCCCGTCGCCCCGCTCGTCGACGCATACGAATATATTTTTTCCCGCGCCCGAGCGAATTTCTCTCGAAAATCCGTCACGTCGTCCTTCAATCGAGCATTACGATGCACCGCACCGTCACGATAAATTTCAGCCCGCTTGAATGAATCCTTCAATCGATAATGCAACTCCCGCGTCTCGTCGAGCTCCAGCCCGATCTCCTTCAACGCCTGCCGCAACTCCGTGATGTATCGCCGATCGTTTTGACAGTGATAATACAACACCTCGCACGCGCGCATCTCATTGTCCAAGTCGCCGTCGAATTTCCGTCGATACTCCGATTGATCGTCGTCGAGCGCAAACGGATAATAACGCGCCCCGCGCCCGATCAATTGCGCCTCACTGATCGTCGTCGGCGATATTTTTTTGCCCGATTGCCGCGTCTCATATAATCTCACGATGTCAAACAGATTCAGCACGTCCCAACCCTCGTTGAGCTTGTCGACCGCAAAAATCGCTCGATATTGATTGTCCGTCCGCTCCAAACTGTTGAATACCTCCGACTTGACCTTCGGATCGTTCGCCGAGATGCATCGATGCTCCGCAAACTCCGCGCGGAGTTCTTCCGTCAATTCCTCCATCGAAAATTTGTCTCTGATACCCTCGAGCAACGGCGACAACTCGAATATTTTTTCCAATCGAGCCGCCGTCAAATTCCGTATCGTTTCGACGAACGCCGCCATGTTTTTTTGACTGTCGGCGACCAAGCGCGACTTGAATAATATCACCGGCTTGACTTTCAGCCCGCGCGCCTCGAACATTTTCAATCGATATTGGCTCAACACGCACGCCATCAGCTCCCGCTCGTCGGCGTCCACGTCCGCCTTCAACGCTATGATGTCCTTCGACCAGCCGTCACGATAAAATTTCGTCAGCGGATAATCGTAAACAATTTTGTCCTCATACGCCGCGCGGATCGCAGGATTGCTCAGATCGCACGTCGCCGTGAACTCCAATAAAATATTTTCCGCGTTCCGCTCGAAAATTTTTTTCACCGTCCACTCCCACGTCAGGCGATCTTTATTCGCCTCTTTACTCTTCGTATCAACATTCAAGTGATGCGCCTCGTCCGAAATCAGCACCAAATTTTTGCCTTCAAGGTCGTCGGCAGTCATCGCATTTTCTTTGACCGTTCGGAACAAGGCGTTCAGCTGTTGAATCGACGTAAAGCAAATGTTGATCGCGTCGTCGTCGGCGTCGTTAAAATTATCGACTTCGCGGATCGGCACCCGCTCACCGTCGATCACTACCGACTCCGCAAACAAATATTTTTCCGACGCACGCTCCAAGAAATTTTCCTTCGTCTTTTGGAGTATATTGTCGAGGTGCACGAAGAACAAAAAATTGCGCCGCCCACGTCGATACAGATAAATCATCAGCGCCGCCATCAGCAGCGTCTTGCCCGAGCCCGTCGTATGCCACACGTAGCCGCCCGCGCGCAGCGTCCCGAGCATCGACTTGTCGTTCTCGGACACAAGCACGCGGTTGAGGATGCGCTCGGTGGCGACGATCTGGTACGGGCGCATGACCAGCAATTTTTTCTCCGCAATGAAAACGCAGTACATCGTAAGAATTTCCAGCAGCGTATGCCGCGTGAAAAATGTCCGCGCGAAATCAATCAGGTCGGAAATAATCCGGTTTCTGGCGTCCGCCAAGTAGACGTAAATGCTGATAACGAAAATCTGCACGTACTCGAACAGCCCGTTGCCCGCTGAAAAAGATTCGCGCAGGTATCGGTTAATCTGATTGAACGCCTCGCGAATTTCCACGCCCCAACGCTCCACCAGACCTTAATCACTGCTTTAGCGAAGGCGCGGCGCTTTGACTGATAACGCGCTTGAAATATTTGTGTGAACCTTTGTTCCATAAGCCCGAGCCGATAACCAACGGTCATAGCGAGGATTGCTGGATTTTCCGCAATAAATCTGTGGCAATCGTAATTCGGGGCGATAGTGCCGCCAGTTCCGACCGCGCCGTTGAGGCATTTGACCGCCAGCATTTTTGCTTTCGCAGCCGCTGTAATCAGCAAAATTCTAAGACAGGCTAAATTTTCAGTCAAGGAAGGTTTTGCTTTGAAATGCTTTATTTCTGGACAGGTGAAGAGGAATTTTGAATTTGGCGGATTTTGTCCCCGATAAGCCGGTAATAGTAGTCGAGGATCGTCGGCAAAATCTTTGGT
>CALGGP010000019.1 GCA_937915885.1 uncultured Selenomonadales bacterium
GGGAACCACGGGCTAAGTTGGGCGCCGTCATTCGTGGGCGGGAGCGTCGGCGGCGCCCATAAAACACCTTCGGGCTCAATTATTTTTGCGCGGGAATGCGGCTTTGAATGCTTCCCTCAACGTCGAGACCGCCGTCAACTCCATCCCGAGCTCCGCCGCGTCGATCTCCTTCGCATTTTTCGTCGGCAATACCGCCCGCTCAAATCCCAATCGTCGAGCCTCATTCAATCGCTGTCGCACAAAATGCACCGCCCGCACTTCGCCCGCCAAGCCGACTTCTCCGAAAAATACCGTCCGAGGCGCAATCGGCAAGTTCGCGAAGCTCGACGCCAGACTGATCGCGATCGCCAAATCCGCCGCAGGCTCATCTATTTTTATGTCGCCCGCAGTTTTCAAAAATACGTCGCACACGCCAATCGGCATCCGCAATCGCTTTTCGAGCACCGCCAACAACAATTGGATTTTTTTTACGTCGATCGAATCCGACGTTCGACGCGGCGGCATAATTGACGTCTTCGCCACCAACGCTTGGACTTCAACCAACAACGCCCTCGAGCCTTCGACCGTCGGCAACACCACGCTCCCGATCTCGTCAACTTTGTCGGGCAAAAAGATGCTCGACGCGTCCGGCAGATCGAACAACCCCTCCTGCCGCATCTCGAATAATCCGATCTCCGATGTCGCGCCGAACCGATTTTTGATCGCCCGCAATATCCTTAAATCCGACGCCTGTTGCCCCTCGAATAAAAGCACCGTGTCAACCAGATGCTCGAGCACGCGCGGCCCCGCCAACGCGCCGTCCTTCGTCACGTGCCCGATCAAAATTATCGTTACGTCCTTCGACTTCGCGAGACGTAAAAAATCCGCCGCGCACTCCCGTATCTGAGAGACGTTGCCGGCGGACGAGTCGATTGTCGATTTGAATATCGTCTGTATCGAGTCGATGACCGCGAAGTCGGGCTTTAATTTGCCGATTGAGGCGATGATGTGTTCGAGCATGTTTTGCGTCGACACGTAGAGATTTTTCGAGACGGCGGTGATTCGATCCGCGCGCATTTTCAATTGCGCCGCCGATTCCTCCGCCGACACATACAGCGCCTTCAAACCGTTGACGGCGAGCGTCGACGCGACCTTCAACGCCAGCGACGATTTACCGATGCCCGGCGCTCCCGCCATCAACACGACGGAACTTTGCACCAGCCCGCCGCCGAGCACTCGATCGAGTTCGCCCGAGCCCGACATAATGCGTGGCACGTCGTCGAGATCGATCTCTGTGATGGGCGTCGGCTCGACGGAATTAAGCGCCTTGTTCGATTCGCGCGGCGCCGTCGCATTTTCCTCGAAACTGTTCCAAGCGCCGCAGTCGGGGCATTTGCCGAGCCACTTCGACGAGACGTAGCCGCAATTCGAGCAGACGTAGTTTAGTGATCGTTTCATTCGACGGGCTTATTTTTTGATGTTGGTCTTCGACGATTTTGCGGTCGATTGAGGCGCCGCCTGCTTCGGAGCGGATTGCTGAGGTGCGGGTTGCGAGGCGCTGACCATCTCCGACAAAATTTCTCCGATCGCGACCTTCATAATCGAGACCACGTCGGCGACCACCGCGTTATAGAGATCGCCGCCGTCGACCACGCCGCGCCCATTCTCCGTCACGAAAAATTTCTTGGGGATTTGCGCCTGCTTGAAAGCGGCATCGACTTTATCATTAACAAGACGTTCGATAAACGGATTCATCGATCATACCTCCTTAAACTCGAGACAAATTTTATTGCACCGTCGGCAACGTGTCAAGGCAAAAAAATTGACAGCGTCCTATGCTGATGCTAACATCAATTCACTTGATCGTCGATTTTTTCAGGGCGCCGCCGACGCCCCCACCCTCGGAGCGCGGCGCCCAACTGAGGACGGCGATCCCACCCGCGTCGACGGCGCCACGCCTTTTAAAGGCTGCGTCTCCGACCGTCAAGGGGCGGCGCCTTCTGTTCGCAACGCTCTGCTTTGTAAAGACAGGCGGGAGAAAATCATCGCCCTGCGGCGGCGGCGCCACGCCTTTTAAAGGCTACGCTTCGACTGTTAAGTGACGGCGCCCTAAAATTTTTCATGGGTTGAAACCCCGTAGGGGTTTTGGGTGGGCGGGCGGGATCAAAAATTTTTGAGGAGGATCAATATGAAGATCGCGATCACTGACTTTGACGGCACCTTGAAACCTTTTGACGACAAAATTCCGCCGTCGACCATCGACGCCATTCACCGTTGGAGAGCGGCGGGAAATAAATTCGGCATCGCCACCGGACGCGAGCTCACCATGCTAAATCACGACCTCCGACATTACGACATCACGACCGATTTTTTGATCTGCGTCAACGGCGCGGTCGTCTTCGACAAGGATCGAAACATCCTGCAATCGATTCGGATCGCTCGACCGTTGAAGGAACGGCTGATCGAATTGCCGCTGATCAAAAATTTTTCCGGCGCGATGATCTGTTTCTGCGAGCGCGGCTGTTATTCGATCCGTCCTTATCCCGAGATGTCGCTCGAATTGGCGCCGCCGATCGCGTTGACCGATTCGCTCGACATGGACGACGTTGTTCAGTACGGGATCAGATTCGAGACGACGGAGCAGGCGTCGGAGGCTCAATTTTTGATCGAGCGGGAGATTCCTCAACTGGGCGGCAATCAGAACAGAATTTATCTCGACGTCAACGTCCGACCCGTCGATAAAAAATTCGGCGTCGACAGTTTGCTCGACAAAATGAATTGGCGCGGCAATGAAGTGCTCACAATCGGCGACGATAAAAATGATCTGCCGATGATCACCGCCTTCAACGGATTTACCGTCCGTCGAGCCGCCGACCTTATAAAAAAATCCGCGCGGAAAATTTATGATTCCGTCGGCGACATGCTCAACGACAATCTCTGAGTTCATCTAATGTGAAAACCTGAAAATATTTCTGCCGAACCCCTTGACACAGAGCCCCCCCCCCGTGTATAATTTCACTCTGATGAAAAAATTTTTTCCGGGATTAATCGGAGGAGTGATTTTATGGCGGACTTTTACAACACGACGGACAACACGATCATCGCGGGCACGTCGGACGCCGACTCGATTTACAACAGCGCGGCGTCGACGGTGACGATTGACGCGGGCGAAGGCGATGATACCATTCAAAACTACTACGGCGATTGGGTGACGATCTCTGCGGGCGACGGCGACGATACCATCATCGGCTTCGACGATCGGGCGACGCTCGCCTTTGCCGACGACTTGAGCACTACTTCGATTCAAAGCGGCGACGATGTGATCATCTCTGTTGAGGGTGCCTCCGTCGGGACGATCACGCTCAAAGATTTTGTCGCCGACATTGTCACAGTCCGAAATGCCAACGCCAATGTTAATCTCTCGGATGCCGACGATTCAAGCGGCTATTTTGTCGTCGACGGCTCATCAATCGAAGACACCGATACTTTTTATTCCGCCTCGTTCACGACTTCAACGGTCGGGACGAATATAGTTGTCGGCAGTGTCACGGCAGATCATGTTTATGTGGCAAGGGACGGCGCGCGGCAGTATATCAATATCAGTGACGACGGTTGGAGCGTAACGGCGGGCGACGGCGATGATTCCGTCAATAACTGGGGAGGCGACTCGAACTTTATTGACGCGGGCGCAGGCACAGATTCAATCGAAAGCGGCACCGATAATTCAACGCTGCTCGGAGGCGCGGGGCGTGATTCGATTCGGAATCATGGAATGCGAACTCTGATCGACGGCGGTGCGGATAACGATACCATTGCCTGTTACATCAAAGATGACGACACCGACGGCTCGTCCTCGTCATACACGACGATCCTCGGCGGCGACGGTGAAGACTACATCGACAATCACGGACATCATGCTTCGATTGAAGGCGGCGACGGCGATGATACTCTCTATAATTACGTCGGCGACGACTACGGGGCGCATTTGGAGTATGAGGCGCATTATTCGACGATTCGCGGCGGCAACGGCAATGATTTGATCGACAATCACGGACATCACGCTTTGATTGAAGGCGGCGCCGGCAATGATACTCTCTACAATTATAACGGTGCTTACTTCGATGATGAGGCGCATTACTCGACGATCCTCGGCGGCAACGGCAACGATGTGATCGACAATCACGGCGACAACGCGATGATCAATGGCGGCGAAGGTGACGATGAAATATTACTGAACAGCGGCTCCGCGCGGATCGAGTATGCGGACGGCGACGGCGACGATACCATTTACGGCTTCTCAAACGAGACGGCAACTCTCGAGTTCGCCGACGGCTTGACTACTGCTTCGCTCCAAAGCGGCGACGATGTGATCATCACCGTCACCGGCTCCAACGTCGGGACGATCACTCTAAAAGATGTAGCCGCTTCGATTGACGAGCCGATTAACGAGTTCACCGTTGAAATAGCCGACGGCGGTAGTTATACGATCCCCGCCTTCGACGCAACTACCGGCAGTCGCGACGAAAATTATGTTCTGATGCTCGGCGACGCGCCCGATCATACTTTGCAATCGCCCGACGGCGACGAATTTTCGATCTGGCTCAACGGTTGGGACGGAACGGAGCACGACTCAACCATTCGGATCGTCGACGCATCGAAATTCAACGGCAGCTCGACCATCGTCGGCAACGCTCTCGAAAATGTTCTCGTCGGAAGCAACGGCGGCTCGTCTCTTTGGGGCGGCGACGGCTCCGAAAACGATACTCTGATCGGCGGAAGCGGCAGCAATGTATTTTTCTACCTCAAGGGCAACGGCAATGATGTGATCAACAATGCGGGCGACGGCGACGTGATCAATCTGCTCAACATCAATCTCGAGGATATTGACGCCGACAGTCTCGTCGAAGGCATTGACGCCGGCTCGATCACGTTGAAATTCAACGACGGCGGCTCGATCCGCGTCAATTCTTCGTCGGATGTCGAGTTCCGATTGTCGGACGGCTCAACGTGGCAGGCTGTAGAACGCGATTCTTATACCCGACATTGGGACGTAAAGTGAGGGCGGAGATCATGCGTAAGATTAAAATCAAATCCGATTGGATCAAAAAATATTTGCCGTTGGCGCTCGCCTGCAGTCTCTTCACTCCGTCCGCATCGTTCGCTCAAAACGTCGAGCCCGAAGGCAATGTCAACAATCAAGTCACCGTCGATGACGACACATACCGGATCAACGGCGAAAGTTTTTCCTCCGAAGACGGGATTAACATCGTCAAGGGCGGCGGCTCGGAGGCGTCCTTAAACGACGTTATGTATAACAACGTTGCGGTCGACGGCGGCTCAATCGATTACGTGATGGGCGGCGTGTCGGAGGGCGATGTAAAAAATAATACCGTCACCGTCAACGACGGCACGATCGAAAATGCGATCGGCGGACTCGGGATCGGCGGCACCTCCGTCAGCGGCAACCGCGTCATCATTCACGGCGGCACGATTACTTTTGTCAGCGGCGGCAATATCGCTTCGATTACCGATTGGTCGACGGGCGATGATTCGGTCTTCAATAACAGCGTCGAGATCAACGGCGGCACGATTGACGGTAAGGTGATCGGCGGCGCGGCGTTCGACGGAGATGCATACGGCAACACGATCGATATCAACGGCGGCACGATCTCGGGTGAAGTGATCGGCGGTGAAGTGATCGGCAATGTGTCTAGCGAAGGCACGCCTCACGATAATACGATCAACATAAACGGCGCGGCTGATCTCATCAACGCGTATCTGATCGGCGGCATGCTCGGCAGTTCTCCTCACTCCGACGGAAATACTCTCAACGTCAACACGAGCGGCATCACCGCCAAAAATATTTCGGGCTTCCAAAATTTGAATTTCAATCTGCCGTCGGAGGTGTCGGCGGGCTCGACCGTAATGACTTTGACGGAGGGACGCACCGATGTCGACGGCATGAATTTATCGGTCAATGCGAGTGCCGATTCGCCGCTCACCGTCAACGACCAATTCAATCTGATCGTCAACACCGATCAGGGCATCGAAGGCGATATGAATTTTTCGGGCATGATGGGCAAGGGCGCCAGCTCCGCCTACGGGCTCGACGTCAATATCGACGGCAATGCTTTGACTGCCACCGTCGGCGAGCTTTTTGTCAATCACATCGAAGACGTCAACGGCTTTTTGCTCCCGACGCTGGTTGATCCGCCCAAGGTCGAGGACGGCGCCGAAGAATTTGAAGAGACTCAGGCGACGGATATCGAGATGGTTCGCGAGCAGAGTAATTTTGAGATTTTCGCCAACACCGGCGGCGGGCATTTCAAAATCAAGACGGGCAACGGCTCTTATATCAAGACCAACATGGGCTCGTTCGATATCGGCATCGCGCGGCAGTTCCAACGCAAGTCGAGCGTGCTCACCGTCGCGCCCGTCATCGAATACGGTCGCGGCACCTTCGACAGCTATCAGAGTTCGGGCGTGCGCGGCGAAGGGCGGCAATATTATTTGGCGGGCGGCGTGGTCGTTCGCAGCATGAATAACAGCGGTTTTTATTACGAGGGCAGCTTCCGCGCGGGCAAGAGTGACACCCGCTATTCGTCGAATGATTTCAAGCGGCTCGGCGAATTGGTTCATGTGAGCTATCACAACGATGCGCCGGTCATCAACAGCCACGTCCGCATCGGCAAAAAAATTCGCATGGGCAAAAATAATATCATCGACGTCTACGGTTTTTATGCTTACGCCAGGCAGGGCAGCTCGAGCACGACTTTGAATTGGGGCGATCACTATCGCTTCAGCTCGACCGATTGCGGGCGGTTTAAGACGGGCTATCGCTTGACGAGTCGTCTGAATGCGGTCTCGAGCATTTATACGGGGCTGGCGTATCAGTACGACGACAATTCGAGCTCGACCTCGACGACGGGCGATAAGAGCGTCAGCAGCTCCGGCGAGAAGGGCTCGAGCGGGATGTTGGAGATCGGTTGGGTCGTCCGCCCGATCAAAGACAATCCTTGGATGATCGACATCAACACCACGGGCTGGTGCGGCATTCAGCAGGGCGTCTCTGCCATGGCGAAGTTGACCAGATCGTTTTAAAATTTTTCGTGGGCGCCGTCGACGCTCCCGCCCACCGGTGATGGCGCCCAACCGAGGAAGGCGTTCCCACCCGCGTCGACGGCGCCCCACTCAACCGGTGGCGTCCGCACAATCGAAGGCGCCCGAACGCTCGACGGCGCCCCGCTCAATCGGCGGCAACCGAACATTCGTCGGCGCCCCGCATAGTCGACGGCAACCGCACGCTCGACGGCGCCCCTCTCTG
>CALGGP010000020.1 GCA_937915885.1 uncultured Selenomonadales bacterium
CGAGCCGCCGCCGAGATCGATCACTCAAAAGCCCGAGCTGAAAATTTACGTTGAAGACTTCGGCGCCGACGAACATGATAACAGAAACGCGTGGACGTGAACGCGTTGACGACGGGAGGGGTGGGCTTGACGGAGTGCACGATAAGAGAACTCCGCGCGGAAGAAAATTTTCTGCTCGACGATTTTTTATACGAGGCGATTTTCATTCCGCCGAACGTCGAGCCGCCGCCGCGAGCGATCACGCAAAAACCCGAGCTGAAAATTTACGTTGAAGACTTCGGCGCCGACGAACATGATAACGCGTTCGTTGCCGTCATCGACGGAAAAATTATCGGCGCGGTGTGGTCGCGCATCATGAACGATTACGGGCACATCGACGATCAGACGCCGTCGCTCGCGATCGCCGTCCGCAATCAATATCGCAATCGCGGGCTCGGGACGCGGCTCATGAAACGACTGCTCGAATGTTTGAAGTCGAAACGATATCGGCGGGTCTCGTTGTCGGTGCAGAAAATTAATCCCGCGCGGCGATTTTATGAGCGGCTCGGCTTTAAAATTTTCGACGAGCGCGGCGACGAACTTATATTGACGAAGGAGTTGCGATAAAAATATTTTCGACGGGGGGATTGAGGATGCGCCGATGGATTTTGCTGTTGATCGCAATATTTTTTTTGCCGTTGACGGCGACGGCGCAAACGCGTTGGCAGCCCGAACTTCGAGTGGGACTGTTCAGCGCGTCGACCGTCGAATTAAAATTTTCGGAGCCGATCACAATCGACGATCTCACGATCAAAGCCGACAATCCGATCACAATTTCGATCGCCGACGGCAAAATTAGAGTCGGGAAAAAAATTATCGCGGGCGATTCGCTCGAGTTGCGACCGAAGGACGACGCGATGATTCGAGACATGTTTACGACAATCGACGGGAAAAAATATCCGGGCACCGTCAAAATCGTGCTCAAAAATCAAAAACTGATCATCATCAATCTGACGACGGCGGATGAATATTTGCGCGGAGTGATCCCGAGCGAGATGCCCACCGGTTGGCATGCGGAGGCGTTGAAGGCGCAGACGATTGCGGCTCGAACGTTCGCGTTGAAAAATCGCAAGCGTCACGCCGCCGACGGATATGATCTGTGCTCGTCGACGCACTGTCAAGTGTATAATGATGCGGATTCGGCGGTGGAGAGTACGAACGCGGCGGTCGATGCGACGTTCGGCGAAGTGTTGATATACAACGGTGCGCTGATCAACGCGACGTTTCATTCGGATTCGGGCGGGATGACGGAGTCGGCGTCGGAAGTTTGGGGTCAAGCGGTGCCGTATTTGACGGCGGTCGAGGATTTTGAATTGAAGACGCGACCGTGGGATAAAAAAATATCCGTGGCGGAGTTCGTCAAGGCGCTCGGGACGGATATCGGAGAATTGCGATCGATAAAATTGTCGGCGCTGGAGATTGGACGCGGCGCGGAGGATCGATCGGCGTCGGGTCGAGTAAAATTTTTGATCGCGGTCGGCAGTAAAGGGACGGCAAAAGTGACGGGCGTCGAGATGCGAAATAAATTTAAGCTGATGAGCACGCTGTTCGATGCGAAGTTGAGCGACGACGAGATTTTGATCAACGGCTACGGCTACGGGCACGGCGTGGGGATGTCGCAGTACGGGGCAAAAAATTATTCGGAGCATGGGATCGTTTACAAGGAGATTTTGTTGCATTATTATAAAGGCGCGGAAATAAAAAAGGCGTACGGATTCCTGCCGCCGTGGACGAAGAAGGAGTGACGGATCACAGTTTCACGGTTGACATGAAGGGCGAAGACGGAAGGATCACCTTCGGCGGCGTGACCATCGAGGTGAGCGGCGGCACGGCGACGCCTTCT
>CALGGP010000021.1 GCA_937915885.1 uncultured Selenomonadales bacterium
GGCAGGCGCCGACAACGCGGAGTGGGTACCGCTGTTTTCGTTGGGCGCCGACGCGGGAACCACTGTCTTCGATGGGCGCCGCCGACGCGGGAACCGCCGTCTTCGATGGGCGCTACCGACCGCGGGAACCGCCGTCTTCGATGGGCGCTACCGACGCGGGAACAACCGCTGTCGTCGTTGAGCGACGCCGACGCGGGAACCGCCAGCTTCGTTGAGCGCCGCCGACACGAGAACCGCTGTCTTCGTTGAGCCCTGTCGCTGCAGGGGAACGATCGGTTATTCCTAGTGTCGGGCGCCGACAACGCGGGTGGGCATCGCTACATAAGTTGGGCGCCGAGCACCATGGGCGGGAGCGTTGGCGGCGCCCCATTTCCATCGGGCGGAAAATTTAACTGCGAATCGCCGCTAACAATTCATCGGTTTTTTGTTTCAACAGTGTTGCGTCGCCGCGCGTCTCAACGTTCAATCGAATGTACGGCTCCGTCTGCGATCCACGAAGGTTGAATCGCCATTGATCAAAATTAATGCTTACGCCGTCGGTATGATCCACCACGCCGCCTGCCGCGTACTTCTCCTCAATCCGATCCATGATCTCCTTCACCATCGCCACACTCGAAACCTTTGTGTTGACTTCGCCGCTGATAGGGAACCGCGCTTGACGCTCCTTGACCATGCTCGACAGAGTTTTGCCCGTTTGGCTCATCAGCTCCAGCACCAACAGCCACGGGATCATTCCGCTGTCACAGAAGTAAAAATCTCTGAAGTAATGATGCGACGCCATCTCGCCGCCGTATATCCCGTCGACCTCGCGCATCTTCGTCTTCATGTACGTGTGCCCCGATCGACAGAGAACTGCCTCGCCGCCCGCCTGATCGACGATCTCCTCGGTGTTCCAGATCACGCGCGGCTCGTAAACGATCTTTGCACCCTTGTTTTTCGACAAGAAATCTTGCGCCAACAGTCCGACCATGTAGTAGCCTTCGATGAAGCCGCCTTCCTCGTCGAACATAAAACACCGATCAAAATCGCCGTCGAACGCAATCCCGCACGCCGCTCCGTTGTCGAGCACAACTTTTGCCGTCTCGTGCCGAGCGTCGGGCAACAGCGGATTCGGGACGCCGTTCGGGAAAAATCCGTTCGGCTCGTTATGCACCTTGATCATCTCGAACGGCAGAACTTTTTCGAGCTCGTTTATAATCGTGCCCGCCGCGCCGTTGCCGGTGTTGACGACAATTTTAAACGGCTTAAGTTCCTTCACATCGACATAACTCAAAAGGCATTTGATGTAGTCGCTCATCACGTCGATTTTTTTGATCGTGCCGGTCGCGACGCGCGGCGTCCAATCATAACTCTCGTCGTTGAGCTTATCGCGCAATGTGTTCATGCCCGTCGTCGGTCCAATCGGACGCACGCCCTTGCCGACGAACTTCATGCCGTTGTACTCCTGAGGGTTGTGACTGGCTGTTATCATAATGCCGCCGTCGAAGTCGTTAAAGCCGGTCGCGAAATAAATCATCTCGGTGCCGCACTCGCCGATATCAAAGACTTCGGCGCCCGCCTCGGAAAGACCGCGTGCAAGCGCATCGCTGATGGTCGGACCGGAGAGCCTGATGTCGTGACCGATTGCGATTTTTTTTGCGTCAAAGAGCTCGGGGAAAACGCGACCGACGCGATACGCCAGCTCCTGATTGATTGTCTTCGGATAAATGCCGCGAACGTCGTACGCTCCGAATCCGCTCGTATCTACCATTGCACTTGCACGCTTCCTTTCAATTTGTTGTCCTGCCCGAATTTTTGTCCTGACGGATGTTTTTTTGGGCGCCGCCGCCGATCCCGCCCCCCAACAACGGCGCCCGACAGGGATCGTGGTTCCCACCCCGCGTCGGCGGCGCCGGGCTCGATCGGTCAAAGTCGGCGACAGCTTTTATTGAAAAAATTTTTCCGTCGCCCTGCGGTTCTAAAGGCGGCTGCCTTTAACGGACGGGTGGGAAATCAATCCGTCGCTCCGAGCGGTCGAAGGCGGCTGCCTTTAATGGGTGGATGGGCTCGAAAACAACTTTTTCCGTCGCCCTGCGGTTCTAAAGGCGGCAACCTTTAATGGTCGGGCGGGATCGAAAAAATCTTTTCCGTCGCCCTGCGGTTCTAAAGGCGGCTGCCTTTAACGGGAGCGAGTGGGAGCGAAAAAATTTTTTCCGTTAAAGGCAGCC
>CALGGP010000022.1 GCA_937915885.1 uncultured Selenomonadales bacterium
TGCACAAAATGTATTGTTTAGATTTGAAAGAACGCGTCGAATCAAACGACTTGCGCATGATAACAGTCTAAAATCCGTTTGTCAAGCCCATTTTTAAAATTTTTTTTGAGGGCGCCGCCGACGCCCCCACCCGTCGAGGTCAGCGCCCAACTTAGCCCGTGGTTCCCACCCGCGCCGGCGGCGCCTCATCCTTGAGCTCGGCGCTCAATCCACGTCGGCGACGCTCCGTCCAATCGGCAACGACGTTGCCAACGGACGAGTTGAGACGCTGTCGACCAGCCCCGCGTCGACGGTGCCTCCTCCTTAAAATTCGGCGCTCAATCCGCGTCGAAGGCGCCCCGTTCATCGGCAACGCTGTCGTCAATCCAGCGCCGGCGGCGCCAATTAAAAGCCCCGCGCGGAATTTTTATTCGTGCCACTCGAACTCCATCAGCCCGATCCGAACCGTCATGCCCTCTTTGACGCCGCGCGCCCTCAATTCATCGTCGACGCCCTTCATTCGCCAGATGTATTGAAAACGTCGCAAACCCTCGTCGTTGTCGAAGTTCGTCATCGCCACGATCTTTTCGAGATTTTTATTCCGCACAATAAAGTCGCCCGCATCATTGCGCTCGATCACAATCGGATCGTCGTCGTCCCGACCGTCGAGATCGATCACTGTCACGCCCTCAACCGTCGAAATTATCTCCGCAGGATTTTCTTCCAACCATCGCCCAACGTATTTCATCAGCTCGTCGAGCCCCGCGTGCGTCGCCGCCGAGATCGCAAAAAATTTTATTCCCTCCGATGCCGCTAACCGCTCGAGTTCCGATAAATGCTCCGTCGACGACGGCAGATCGATTTTATTCGCCACTAATATTTGCGGGCGCTCCGTCAAAGCCGCGCTGTATCGTCGCAACTCCGCGTTGATTTTTCGATAGTCGTCAATCGGATCGCGCCCCTCCAGCCCCGACGCGTCGACGATGTGTAACAATAACCGCGTCCGTTCGATGTGACGTAAAAATTCATGCCCCAGCCCGACGCCGTCCGCCGCGCCTTCGATCAGCCCCGGGATGTCCGCTATCACAAAACTTTTTTCGTAATCCGTTTGCACCACGCCCAGCACCGGCGTCAACGTCGTAAAATGATAGTCCGCTATTTCGGGGCGCGCGTCGCTCACCGCCGCTATCAAACTCGACTTGCCCACGCTCGGATATCCGATCAAGCCCACGTCCGCCAATAATTTTAATTCCAACAACAGCTCCCGACTTTCGCCGGGCTCTCCATATTCCGCAAACGTCGGCGCCCGTCTCGACGCACTCTTGAATCGAGCGTTGCCGCGTCCGCCACGTCCGCCGCGCGCAATTATTTCTCGCTGCCCTTCTTTGATCAAATCCGCAAGCACTTCGCCCGTCTCTTGATCCTTTATGAGAGTCCCTGCCGGTACCTTGATCACCAACGGCTCCGCGCTCCGACCAATCTGATTTTTTACGTCGCCATGCCCGCCGCGCTCGCCTTTGAATATACGCTTGTATCGAAAATTCAACAGCGTGTTCAGATTCCTGTCCACCTCGAAAACTATATCAGCGCCGCGCCCGCCGTCGCCCCCGTTCGGTCCGCCCTTCGGTATATATTTTTCGCGTCGGAATGACGACTTGCCGTCGCCCCCGTCGCCCGCCTTCACGCTGATCTTTACTCGGTCTATAAAAAGCATTCAATCACTCCTCAATCCATCGGATTTACATGCACTGTGCAATGTTTGACGCCCTCAAAATTTTTTTCGATCCGATCGTGTACCAACTCCGCAATCTCGTGCGCCGCTCGCAACGATAGATCGCCGTCCACGCTGATCTCCACATCGACGTAGCTGCCCGCTCCGAATTGCCGCGTCTTTAATATGTCCAGCCGTCGCACGCCTTCAATCCCTTCGATTGTCCGCCGCATCGATTCTTCCACGTCCACGTCGCACGCACGATCCGTCAGTTTGTTGACCGCCGTCAAAAATATTTCCGCCGCGCTCTTGATGATGAACACGCAGATCACTATGCTCGACAGCGCGTCCATAAACGCAAAGCCCATCCGCGCGGAGCCGATGCCGATCAGACTGCCCACCGACGACATTGCGTCCGATCGATGATGCCACGCGTCCGCGATCAGCGCGTCCGATTTGCACTCTTCGCCCACTCGTCGCGCGTATCGATACATCCACTCCTTGACCGCGATCGAGATGATTGCCGCCATCAACGCCGTCACGCTCGGCAACGGCGCCGACTCGTACTCTCCATCGAGCAACATCTCGACGCCGCTAAAACCGATCCCCAATCCGACCGCCGCCAACATGAGCGCCAAGCTGATCGCTCCGATGCTTTCAAAGCGCTCGTGCCCGTACTCGTGATCGCTGTCCTCGGGCTTGCCGGAAATTTTTACCGCCGCCATCACTACCAACGTCGACAGCACGTCCGACGCAGAGTGTACCGCGTCCGCTATCATCACCATCGAATTGCCCAGCACGCCCGCGATGAATTTCCCCGCCGTCAAAAAGACATTGCCCGCCAAACTCATATACGACGCGCGCATTATCAGTGCCGTTGTGTCGATTGCCCGTCACCTTCAATCAAAAAAATTTTCGTCTCTCACCGACGCACGAAGTTCGGATACTTCTCGACAAATTTTTTCAACGTCGGTAGTTTAATTTCTTCTATGTCGCACATTTGAAAATCCGGCATGTCCTTTCGACAATAAATATCTTGCCCCGCCTCGATCTTCCGCGCCAAAACATTCCGATCGAGCTGACCGTTAAACATCGCCATAATTGCACTGCCTTCAACGATCGCATTCATCTTGTCAAGCACTCGATCGACGCCGCCCATGTAAGAAAAGTGCCAGCCGCCGTTCGGCGCAAACGGAAAATCATCCTTCAGATTTCTGATGTCTTGCGGAGTTTTTAAGCTTTTATATTTCAACAAAACACCTCCAAAAATATTTGAACGTCACTTCCGAACAAAATGCGGGTACTTCTCAACAAACCAATTCAGAGTCGGCAACTTTATATCTTCCAAGCGGCACTCTCGACAATTGATGCTTCCCGGTCCCTTTCGATCATAAGGGTCTTTTCCCGCATTCATCAATTGCTCAATGTAATTTCGATTCGTCAGATTATCAACGTCTTTTGCAATCAGAGGTCTTCCCTCAACGATTGAATGCATTTTCTTGATCACTCGATCGACGCCCCCCATATACGAGAAGTGCCAACCGCCGTCGATGACTCTCGGTAATTCGACTCTAAAATTCCTGAGCTGTTGAGGCGTGGTCATGTTTTTAAAACGTAACAAAATTGTTCCCGCCCATGGCGTTGGATCAAGCATATTCATGTAATATACATGCAGATATTGATGCATGGCGAGCGGCGCGATATCCAACAATTGCATGCTCGGAATTAAAGGCTTGCACGGTACTGCGGCCACCCCCCCTTGGAATATTTGATAAAGGAGCATATTAAGACTGTTGCCCGTTCGTTGTAAAGACGAGAGAGGACATCCGGCGCGGGAATTTCATCCAAGTCCGAAATGAAAATCAGATCGTCGGGCTGTGCGTCGACCAGACCGCGCATAATGTAATCGCGTTGCGCATTTTCAATCGACCAATCGCCTATGCCTTTAAAGGGGACGTCGGCATCCATTTGTATGTATCTGATCTTCGGCAAGTACTTCCGATAATCGTTCCGTCGCTCAATGAAATTATAAGGCTTCGGTTCGTTCGTGTGCGTCTTGTTCGCCTCGACGATCACAAACCAATCCACCACATCATAAAGTGATTCCAATCGGAGCTCGAGCAGTTCAAACTCGTTGTAGAATGTAAAGCAGTCGTAGACTTTCATTTGATGCCACCCCCAAAAATAAAACTGATCGCGAACCTCACGGGCTCGGATCAGCTTCAATAATTTTTTCGTTCGGATTAAGCGGCGCTCTCGACCGGATAAACGCTCACTTGCCGATTGAATTTGCCTTTGCGCTCGAACGTCACCTTGCCCGCGATTTTTGCAAACAGCGTGTCGTCCTTGCCGATGCCGACATTATGTCCCGGGTGGAAGTGTGTGCCGCGCTGGCGGACGATGATCGAACCGGCGGTTACCACCGTATTTGCCTGCGCCTTCACGCCCAAACGTTTTGAATGGCTGTCGCGACCGTTGCGCGTCGAGCTCACGCCTTTTTTATGAGCAAACAGCTGAAGATCAAAGATCATTTTTATTCACCTCTAAAGTTTTTTAATGGCGCCGACGGTTTTTAATGGGGCGCCGTCGACGCTCCCGCCCACTATCGACAGCACCCAACAGAGGAAGCGGTTCCCACCCGCGCCGACGGCGCCCGCACTTTACAGCTAACGCGGCGCTAAAACGTCCCGCTCCGTGCGGTGTGCGGCGCTTTGCAATAGAAGGGCATCGACGACACGAGCCGGGCGCCTTCGACACAGGCTGGCGCCACCGACAAGGGCGGGCGCCTTCGACATAGGCTGGCGTCACCGACAAGGGCTGGCACTTTGCGAAAGTCGGGCGCCGCCAACGCGGGGTGGGAACCGCTATCCTCATTTGGGCGCCGCCTCGGGGGGTGGGAGCGTTGGCGGCGCCCATATAAAATCAAATCATTCTTCTTCGTCGTCGCCGTTGCGCGCCTTCTTTATCTGTTTCGCGATCGCCAAGCCGAACGCCTCATAAAATTTTTCCGCCAACGTCTGATAGCTCCTCAACGTCTTATGCTCGGTCGACTTGCCGCCTTCGACCCGAAAATCGTAGAGCAGCTCGTGCGTCTTCGCATCGTACACGCTCCCGAACAGATTCACCCGTGAGTTATTCGCGATCGTCACGAACAGGTACGCGTCCGCATACTTGCCGACGTGCTCTTTATACACTTTCTTCGACTCGGGGATCGGCAGGCGTCGAATGTCAATCGCCGTGTCCGCTTTGATCTCCCGCGCCAGATCGTTATACGAGATCACTTCGTAGCCCTTCGTCTTTTTGCCCGCCTCCGCCAAGCCTTTCAACAATTCGTCCGTCGTCGGCTCGCCCTCGAGCATCTTCGTGTAATACGGCAGGCAGATCGTCAATTTTTTGATGCCCGTCAAATCCGCGCCCTCTTCGATCGTCTCCGCCTGCCCCGCGAAACACACCGTCGAGAACGCCATCACCATTATCAGCGCCGCCAATCGGATTAATTTTTTCAACGCAATCACCTCCGCGCGGATCAAATCAAATTATGAGCCCGCATCGCCGCCTTCAGCCGCTCGACATTCGGAGCCTCCATCGGGCTCAACGGCATTCTCAACGGTCCGACGTTCCAACCGAGAATTTGCATCGCGGTCTTGACGGGGATCGGATTGACTTCGCAAAACAGCGCGTCGATCAGATCGCAATAATCGATCTGCAATCGCGCGGCGTCGTCGACCTTGCCGTCGAAATACAATTGACAGATGTCGTGAGTTTGTTGCGGCGCGACATTCGAGAGCACCGAGATCACTCCGATCCCGCCGAGCGACATGATCGGGACGATCTGATCGTCGTTGCCGGAATAAATCATGAGATCATCGCCGCAAGCCTTTCGAGTGCGGAGGACGGACGTGAGATCGCCGTTGGCCTCTTTGACGGCGACGATGCGCGGGTGCTTCGACATTCGAGCGTAGGTATCGACTTTGATCGAGACGCCGGTGCGCGACGGCACGTTGTAGACGATGATCGGCAGGCGGGTGCTGTCGGCAATTTTTTCGTAATGCGCGGCGAGTCCGTTTTGAGTGCACTTGTTATAGTACGGCGTGACGATCAAGAGACCGTCGGCGCCGACCGATTCGGCGTATTGCGACAGCTCGATGGCGTAACGGGTTTCATTGGAACCGGCGCCCGCGACGACAGGGACGCGATGATTGACGTGGTCGACGGCGAATTTGATCGCGGCTTTGTGCTCGGCGTCGGACATGGTAGCGGCCTCGCCGGTGGTGCCGGTGATGATGATCGCGTCGGTGTGATTGGCGATCTGATGGTCGATGATGCGTCCGAGCTCGGCAAAATTAATGCCGTCGTCGGTGAAGGGCGTAATGATGGCGACGCCTGCGCCCTTAAAAATAATATCCTTCATATTGTTTCTCTCCTAAAATTTATTCCCGCCCACCAGATCGGAAGAGCGTCGTGTAGGGAAAGAGTGTAGATCT